>JANPJE010000338.1:0-6113 GCA_031425355.1 Spirosoma sp.
GGGTTGCTGACTGGCCGAATCGCGAACGGTTCCTGAAAGCGTGTAGAGGATTTGTGCGTGTACTGTCGATGCGGATAGCAGCAGAACAACCAATAGTTGTCGGATCATGAAAAGAAAAATAAACGTTGATTTTTCGTTAGCGTAGTAGTGACCGGCGAGTGTCTTTTGCAGCATAGACGAGGCAAAACCAGTAAACGCTGGTGAGCAATTTAACAGTACGTCTACTCACACTTGTCAAACCATTTTTATGCCCGAATCTACCTATAAACATAGTGGGTTAATGTTCACTCAAGGTATAGGCGGGGAAGCCTGCTGTTTATTGAAACACTGGTGTTAAATTGCTCGTTTTCAATCCGTATGCGTTCTGATTTATCTGTCCTGACGGCTCTGTTGAGTATCTTTTTGCTATCTGCCTGCGTTGATTCACTCGAACCGACGACCAGCGGAAGCGTTAATATTCTTGTGGTCGATGGCACGATTACGAACCTGCCCGAACCCCAGCTTATTCGCATTAACCGATCTAAATCGGACCCGCTCACAGGCCGCTTTGGATCAGTGCCGATTACGAAAGCGTCCGTAGAGGTAGTTGTCGATTCGGGGCAGGTGGTGGCCTGTCACGAAACAGTGGATGGCAGCTACCAACTACCCATTGATTTTAAAGGACAAATCGGGCACGCCTACCAACTCCGGTTTACGCTCACCGATGGCACGCAGTACGTATCGAGTCAGCAGATTATGCAGCCTGTGCCGTCCATCAGCCAGGTATCCACTCAATTCAATCCCGCCAGTCTGCCCGTTGGAGAGCAATTAGACGGTGGTTACAGGGCCGGGCACGATGTGTTTGTCGATTGGCAGGACCCCGCCGACCAGCGCAATCAGTACCGGTGGGAATGGCGGTTGTGGGAAAAACAGAACTGGTGCCGGAGTTGTCAGCAAGGTGTTTATGCCGTCAATGCGATTCCGTCCCGAACGTATAAAGACAAGACATTTTACGTATCGGGCGACGATCTTTACGAAAACTGTTTTGTACCAATCAACTATTTAGAGGCCGCCCAGCCCCCGTTTCGCAGCGAATTATATGTGTATGATTATCCGTGCCGAACCCAGTGCTGGGAAATTTTATACAGTTCTTCGCTTCATGTTTTCGACGACCAGTACAACAACGGCGGACAGATTATCAATCGCAAAATTGCTCAGATTCCTTACTACGACAGCACTGCCTGCTTGGTCGAAATCAGGCAGTTATCGTTGCCGCAAACCGCCCACGCCTATTTCAAACGCTTTCAGGACCAAACCCAGAACACGGGCGGCCTGGCCGATACGTCCCCATCGGCCCCGGTGGGCAATATTCAGAATAGAGCCAACCAGCAGGAAGGCGTGGTCGGTTATTTTACAGCATCGGCGGTTTCATCGGTACGCTATTGGCTGGATCGGCGTGACGCGAAAGGCCTACCATTCGGACAGACCGATCCAACCGGAACCTCTAAACTGCCGGGTTCCGAACTATTTTACTCGCTCAACTTGCGGCAACCCATTCCCGAACCGATCTTCCCGTACCCGAACGTCCGCATTTTTGGCGGTCCTCCCCGACCCGTAACGGCCATTTGCGTTCCCACCGACAGCCGAACGCCGTTTAAACCTGACGGTTGGCGGGAGTGATTATAGATAGCGGACTAAAATTTGCGGCATGATTCTTTCGTACAGATTTGGTTGACACAAGGGTAATCGTAATTTTGGCGGATAATCTTAGACCGGTTAGTAACCCTTTAGCATGACGACTTCCCTTGACTCCCCTACCCAGCAACGCGTTGACCAATGGCTTGGTGGCAATTACGATGCCGATACCAAATCGTCCATTCAGCACCTGATCGACTCGGGCAACATTACCGAATTGACCGACTCGTTTTACCGCGATCTTGAATTTGGCACCGGCGGTCTGCGGGGCGTTTTGGGCGTTGGCTCAAACCGAATGAACCGCTACACCGTTGGCGCTGCTACACAGGGGCTTTCCAACTACATCAATGCGGCTTTCCCGGGTGAGGACATTAGCGTCGCCATTGCCCACGACAGTCGCCGGATGAGTCCCGAATTTGCGCGTTTGGTAGCCGATATTTTCTCGGCAAACGGCATAAAAGTGTACTTGTTCAGTGCCCTTCGTCCAACGCCGGAGCTTTCGTTTGCGATTCGGCAGTTGGGTTGCCAGAGCGGAATCGTCGTGACAGCGTCACACAACCCGCCGGAGTACAACGGCTACAAAGTGTACTGGAACGATGGCGGTCAGGTGGTGTCTCCGCACGACAAAGCGATTATCGGCGAGGTGAGTAAAATTACGTCCGTCGATGACATTAAATTCGACGGTATTCCAGAACGGATTCATTTGATCGACGAGGAAATCGACGCTCCTTACGTCGAACGGCTCAAGTCGAACGCCGTGAACCCGGATGTCATCAAGCGGCAGGCCGATCTGAGCATTGTGTACACGCCCATCCACGGAACGGGTATTACGCTCGTGCCCCGTGTGCTCCAAGCATTAGGTTTTACCAACGTGCATATTGTGGAGCAACAGGCCACACCCGACGGTAATTTCCCGACAGTAAAATCGCCGAACCCCGAAGAGCGGGCAGCCATGCAGTTAGCGCTCGATCTGGCAAATGCCATTAACGCCGACCTTGTGATGGCGACCGACCCCGACGCTGACCGTGTGGGCGCGGGTGCTCGCAATCACCACGGCGAATTTGAGTTGCTGAACGGCAACCAGATGGCGAGCCTGATTATTTATTACCTGCTCAACGCCTGGAAAGATGCGGGTAAACTGACCGGCAAGGAGTTCGTGGCGAAAACCATTGTGACCACCGACCTCATCGACCGGATGTGCAAAAACTACGGTGTCACCTGTTATAACACGCTCACCGGCTTCAAATACATTGCCGAGGTCATCCGCGAACTGGAAGGCAAAGAGCAGTTTATTGGTGGGGGCGAAGAAAGTTACGGCTACCTCATCGGTGATTTTGTGCGCGATAAAGACGCCATTGCTTCCTGCGCCATCATTGCCGAACTGACCGCTTCGGCCAAAGATCAGGGAAAAAGCCTGTTCGATATGCTGATGGAGATGTATCAGGAGAACGGTTTCTACTACGAATCATTGGTATCGCTGACCAAGAAAGGCAAGACGGGAGCCGAAGAAATTCAGCAAATGATGGCTGACTTCCGGGCCAATCCGCCCAAATCGATTGCCGGTTCGGCGGTGGTTCGAGTGGACGATTATAAGGCTCTGACCCGCTTAGATGCGCAAAGCGGGAAAACCTCGGCTATCGAAGCGGGTAAAATGGGCATCGAATCCTCGAACGTACTGCAATTCTTTACCGAAGACGGCACCAAAGTGTCAGCGCGTCCATCGGGCACCGAACCGAAAATCAAATTTTACGTCAGCGTGGTTGAACCGCTCGAAAGCAAAGAAGCGTTTGACGATACGTATGCCCAGTTAAAAGCCAAAGTGCAGCGGGTAATTGATGACTTGCAATTGAGTTAGCACCGGTACAATTAAAAATAAATAAACTGTACATAGAAAAAGCCCGACAGGTTTCACCCGTCGGGCTTTTTCGTGTCTGTTATCTACATATTATGATTGAAAACAGATTGATTAGAATTAAAGAAGGATTAGCTTTGAGTAATATTACCTACGTAGTTTTCCATTTTATTCACTTATCCTATCTTAACTCATGATGAAACACGCTTTACAACAAGCGTACCGCACACTGCCCATGCTGCTCCTAAGCTGGCTTTTGTGCGTGGGGGCATTCGCCCAGGAACGCAGGATTACCGGTCGCATAACAGACGGTAATGACAACAGTACGTTACCCGGTGCCAACGTGGTATTGAAGGGTACACAAACGGGGATGGTTACCGATGCGAACGGGCAGTTTACACTCAGCGTACCCGCCGGACGGGACGTATTGACGGTTTCGGCGATTGGCTATGCGGCTCAGGAAATCACAATCGGCAACCGCAGCGAGATCAATATTGCGCTGGTTGCTGACGTCAAAACGCTGAACGAAGTGGTTGTGACGGGCTACGGTTCGCAACGAAAAAAAGACATTACGGGTGCCGTAACCGTCGTGAAAGGCAGCGATTTGACCGCCATTCCAGCGGCCAGCCTGACCCAGCAGCTACAGGGTCGGGCGGCTGGCGTAACCGTTGGGAACGACAACTCACCGGGGGGCGGCACCATGGTCAGGATTCGTGGTTTCGGTACGTTGAACAATAACTCACCACTGTATATTGTGGATGGCGTTCCAACAACGGGTACGCTGAACAACATCAACCCAAATGACATCGAGAGTTTGCAGGTACTGAAAGATGCGTCGGCAGCGTCGATTTATGGTGCACGTGCGGCCAACGGTGTGGTCATTATCACCACTAAAAAAGGCAAAGTTGGCGACACCCGAATCACCTTCGACATGTATGCAGGTGTGCAGCGGCCCGGCAAATTTCTGGAGTTGACCAATTCGCAGGAGTTGGGCAATTTGCTGTGGGAACAGGCGAAAAATGTGGGACAGCAGCCCGTTCACGGTCAGTACGGTTCGGGCGCGACGCCGGTCATTCCCGACTTTATTTATCCATCGGGGGCGTCTGAGAATGACCCGCGTCTGGCGCGTGATGCCAGTGGGAACTACCTCAATTACACCTACGATCTCAATGATCCGGCTCTGGGCAGTTCCAAGTTCATGATTACGCGGGCCAACAAAGAAGGCACGAACTGGCAGGATGTGATTTTCAATGAGGCACCCATTCAGAATTACCAGTTGGGAGCCAGTGGCGGAACCGATAAAGGCTCGTACGCCATCTCGTTCAACCATTTTAATCAAAAAGGCATTCTGGATCATACGAATTACAAACGCTATTCGATTCGGGCCAACACGGAGTTTAAAGTAAAAAACCGGGTGCGCGTGGGCGAAAACCTGACCGTTTCGTATGATGAGCGCGTCGGATTTACGAACAACGATGAATCGAACCCGATTGCTTTCGCCGTTCGTGCTCACCCGCTGATTCCGGTGTATGACGTAGCAGGCAACTTTGCCGGCGGAAAAGGCTCGAACCTCGGTAACGCCCGCACACCGCTGCAGGAGCTTGTCCGTGCGAAAGACAATAAAACCAAAGGCCTTCACATATTTGGAAATGCCTTTGGCGAAGTTGATATCGTAAAAGGTCTGACGTTCCGAACCAGTTTCGGGGTTGAATACAACGTTTATAACTTCGACCAGTTTACCCCCCGCGACCCGGAATCGCCCGAGGCTCGGAACGCCAACAGTTTCCGGTCAGAAAACCGCTACGACAATTCCTGGACGTGGTATAACACGCTGACCTACAACCAGAAATTTGGCGATCACACGGTCAATGTCCTCGGCGGAATGGAGTCTGTTGCTACGTACGATTTCATTTTCGATGCTACCCGGAGCAGCTACGCATTCAACGATTTGGACTACCGTTACCTGAACGCCGGCAGCCCGCTTGGCCTGCAAAACAGCGGTCGGGGAGCCAACCGGACACGTTTGTTCTCCTTGTTCGGCAAAGTCAACTATGCCTACAAAGACTTCCTGCTGGCTGACTTTACGCTACGTCGCGATGGGTCTTCCCGCTTCAGCGAAAACAACCGGTATGCCATCTTTCCGGCGGCCAGTGTAGGCATTCGGTTAACGGAACTGGCGGCAGTGAAGAACATCAGCTTCATCTCGGATCTGAAACTCCGGGCTGGCTGGGGATCGACCGGCAACCAGAACATCCCGAATATTTACAACGCATACACCCTGTATGAGTCGCGGCCCGTCGAAAACCACTACGATATCAACGGGGCCAAATCGTCTATCGTGCCGGGCTTCGATCTGGTGCAGTTTGGCAACCCCAACGGAAAATGGGAAACCACTACGTCAACCAATATCGGCTTGGACGCCAGCCTGTTGAACAACAAAATCGAGCTTGTTTTAGACTGGTACGTCAAGAAAACAACCGACATGCTGACGCAGATCGACATTCCGTTCACGCAGGGCATTGCCACCGTTCCATTCACCAACATCGGCGATATGCAAAACAAAGGTATCGACCTGAGTATCACGTAT
>JANPJE010000339.1:0-3718 GCA_031425355.1 Spirosoma sp.
AGTGATATCGACAAACTTCGCACACGGGGCATGACCATCAATGAGGGGTCTCAACCCCCCAATATCGAAGGCATTTTCGCTTCGGCACCTCATGCCTTAGTTAGTCCGTATGGCCCCGATGATACGTACTCGCCCGGCTATGTATTCAATGAACTGGTGTTTCGCTTTAGCTCCCAGAATAGTGCCGATCAGTCGGCGATTGTCGACATTAAAAACGGCGGGTCTTCCGGAACGGGGCTGGGCGGATTTCTGGCCGGGAATGGCAATAAATTTACCTTCTTCGCTGAGATCGATTTTAAAAGCGGTAACGTAACGGCTAAACAAATTCGGATATTTTCGGGCGAAATCACCAGCACGGGTATCAAAGACTTTTACACAACGCTGCTGATGACCAGCAAAAATGATCCGGGAGAAACACTAATTCCCGTTGGTGCTTCGCGCATACTGAAAGATGGAGATGGGGTGGCCAGCAAGCGCGGTTCTTTCCGGATGGGTGTCGCCGAATTTGAGCCGTTCACTACACCGATTAGCGAATCGGCCCGGTAAGTAAATGGGTCTGTTTGCAACTCTAACGCATGCCCGGATAACTTCCGAGGAATGGGAACCTCATTATCGAAGCCCGAAAAGAAGTGTATCAGGCAAAAAATAGACCTCGGTGCGTCTGATTCTGAATGTGGCAGTGGGCGGTAACTGGGGCGGGCAAAAAGGCGTTGACGAAAGCATCTGGCCGCAGCGCATGGAAGTCGACTACGTGCGGGTATATCAATAGGAGGGGAGAAATTAAGAATTAAGAACGAGGGGCGGTTGGCTGAAGAGCCTGACCGCCCTTTTTGTATTTACTGGTTTTTATAAAATCATTTGAACAAAGAATCTCATTTTTGAGGCCAATATTTTTTCTCAAAAAACATTGGTTGTCAGTGATTTATGAGGTTGTGTAGGGTTAACTGCCTGCCGGATTTTGGATTTATGTAGATTATTTTGGGTTCTCTGTATCCATGGCGCAGAAAACTACGACTAAGGGATCAGCGCAATGGTTGCGCCGTTGATAAACAAAATCAATTTACTTCTTAATCTCATCAGTCATGTTCCACACCACCACCATTACCCAACTCTTTCGCCCGTTTATACTGGCGTTAACCATTACGTTATTTTTTGCAGCCTGTAAATCGGCTGATCCCGGTCCAGCAGGAGGTGCAGGTGCAACGGGCGCTGTCGGCGCAACGGGACCTGCCGGACCCGCTGGCCCCGCAGGTCCTGCCGGCTCGGCAGGTGCAGTTGGTGCCACCGGAAACGCTAATGTTATCCAGATATCCTACGGGGCGCGTAGCTGGGCCAATACCGCAGCGGCAACCGTTGAGCTGAATATGGCGGGCATAAACGCTGACTTTGCCACTAAGAGTGCTTTTTTTACGTATGTTAGTACGGGCAGTCTCTGGTATCCTGTTCCAGGCGAAGTCTCCTCCTATGGTGAGTTCAGAACCTATGTAACTCCTGCTGCTACGTCAAGTTTGTTAATTAAACGAGTGACTACCGGATCGACCTTGAATGCCACCGCTATCCGGGTTGTACTGATCCCGGCCAACGACATACGTAACGGAGGACGTAAAGCCGCCATTGACATGAACAATTATGCCGCCGTAAAGGCCCATTATAATCTGCCT
This sequence comes from Spirosoma sp., assembly GCA_031425355.1. GTDB lineage: Bacteria > Bacteroidota > Bacteroidia > Cytophagales > Spirosomataceae > Spirosoma. Next base: position 1,662 of record JANPJE010000339.1, read on the forward strand.
GATTGACGGCACACGTACTGAATAGTGGTCGGCAAGTCAGGTATTTGCCGACCACTATCTCTATAAACCTCAATGTTGGTCAACCATTGAAATTAGCGAATCAGTCCACCTATTTACCTGTCTTTTAGGTATAGCCTGTACGGTTAGTCGTGACAAAAAAGCGATACGGTCGATTTATCTCAGGGCATTTCAAGCTAAATTCAATGCATTGCTCCGCAAACCGAACCGTGCTGTTACTCGATAATCACTTGATTATTTTACCTACTGCACCCTGAAACGGTTGCAAAGTCACAGCAAAAGTACTGCCACCAACTGGAGTCAATACCACCGGTTTGCCCGTTTGTATATCGGTTAAGGTCAACGGGCTTCCTGATCGAGCATGAACCGATTCATCGAGCGTAATCGTGGCCGTTTCAGCCTGATCGCTGAATGAGATTAGTGCCACAACAGTACTTTCTTTGATACTTCGTAACCCGCTGAAAATCTGTTTATTATTGCATTGTATGCGTTCTAACTGCACCTCGCCTTCGCTTAATTCGGGGAATCGTTTTCGGAGCGCAAATAGCTTTTTGTACGTCCCATAAACGGTCGGCTCACCATCGGGGGCGGGCAGGTTTTTGGGATCACCGGCAAACACTTCGGGAATGCCGAAAAAGGCATGAACGGCTTCAAAGGCCATGAACCGGGGTGTGTAGCCGCCAAACCGATAAAACCAGGACGTATCGTGATTACGGGCATAGAAAACCCGGTTAGCTCCTGTTGGCAGCATCGCGTACACCGCCTGAATGTGCTGTTTGTATTCGGCGGCTGAGTAAATGCCTCGCTCCATTTTTTCCAGCAAAAGCGGCACGGCCTCCGTCTGGTTGTCGTGGGCAAAGTTGCAGACCGAGTAAAAAACCGGCCCGAACACTTCACTGAGTAACACGGCTTCCGGGTTTTGTTTGCGCATGGCCGTCAGCATAGCCCGCATCAGGTCGGGTGCCGCCGAGCCATCGCGATACGCCGGGTACGGCACCGCGGGGTTCCAGCCCGCGCCTTTGTACGTGGCTGCATCGACACGGTAGCCATCAATGCCATATTCGCGCTGGTCGTGCAGCACCAGATCAACCATGTATTGCTGATAAGCCGGATTGGCCCAGTCGGTGGTGACGCTTTTCCAGGTAGGATGCAGCGCCAGTTCGCCCGCTTCATTGCGAACGAATAACTCCGGTCTCTGCTGAGTCAGGGGCGATTTTTTGTTCATCCCGTGAATCACCATGTCGAAAATTACTTTCAGACCCAGCCCATGGGCGGTTTTTACCAATGCTTTCAAATCCGCCGGTGAGCCGAACCGTGCATCGACCTTGAACAGATTAATCGGGCTGTAACCGCCTTCCCAATGCGGCATCAGGTAGATCATAGTGAAGCCGACTGACTTATAAAAAGGCAGGCGGGCAGCTAATTCGGTCAGTCCACCTTTGTAATACTCAGGATACACCTCCAGAATAATCCCATTTTTGACCCAGGTGGGCGTAGCCGGATCAAGCGGCATGGTTTGGTTTACCATCTGCCGGTAGCTCTGCATAATCGGTGCCGATGATTCGGCCAGTTCGAGGTAGTGCGTGTCCGATTCCACGGCCATCCGGGGGAGCAGGTAGTAGGCCCGTTTGTCGTCGTGCCGACAACTCAGCGTTCGGCCATTTCCCTCAATCGCCGTGCTGTAGGCCACTTCACCGCCCGTGCTCATCCAACTGCCCAGCGTACTGTTTCGGGCTTTGTTCGATAGTAGAAACAGCCCGAATCCGGCATCAGGAGCCTGATGAAACGTAATGTTTTTTGCCTTCAGCGAATCGTATGGCGTGTCAGGTGCTACAAAGGTGTTGGTGAAAAAGGGGCCGGGCATGGTGATGGTACTCTCGGACGACTGGCCGATAACGACACCGGGAATCCGAAATCGAAAGCCATCGAGATGCTCAGCAGACCCGGGTCGATGGCGAACCAATCGCGCCCAGCGTTCAATTTTTTTTTGTTGCGGATATAATCGGTAACAGGTTGTCAGTTCGTACGCATAACCGGTT
>JANPJE010000340.1:0-1737 GCA_031425355.1 Spirosoma sp.
TCGAAATCGCCCAGATTGTGGCCGACTACGCCGTCTGATTTGGCTAAATCGCGAAGCTGTTTCTCGAAATCAACCGAGTTAAACGTATCATGCCCCTGATGGTCCCACTTGACTGTCAATGCTTTGCGGCCCTTTTGGGCGGCCCAGTACGTATCGGCAATGACGGCCACGCCTTCGTAGTGATTTTTGCCAACGACCCGCTCAACGGTCACCGCTTGCCGAACGCCTTTGATTTTCAGTGTTTGGGTCGCATCGAAACTAACTAATTTACTGCCAAATACCGGGCACCGTTCGATGGACGCATAGACCATGCCCACCACTTTTGCGTCGATGCCGAACGTAGCGTGTCCCGAAACTTTCGTCGGCATATCGGGCCGGGGCATCGACTTGCCCAGCATCGTGAAATCTTTCGGGTCTTTCAGCTTTGGTTCTTTCGGAACGGGAAGTTTAGCGGCTACGTCGGCTAACTGGCCGTAGGGCAATTTCCGGCCAGTCGGTTTATGAACAATCGTGGCGTTTTCCGCGAAACACTCGTCAATCGGTACGCTCCATTGCTGACTGGCGGCCTGCCGGAGCATATCCCGTGCCGATGCGCCGACCTTCCGCATTTGCGTGTAACCGCCCCGAATGGAACCGCTGCCACCCACCGCCTGCGACCAAAGTTCACCGTATTTACGTTCGCCCCCGGTTTGCCGGATAACGACCTTATCCAACGGAACTTCCAGTTCTTCGGCAATCAAGGCCGGAACGGATTGATACGTTCCCTGGCCAATTTCGGGTCGGGGATTCATAATGGTAATTCGCCCCGATTTTTCGATGAGTACGTAAGGCGTCAATTCCGCTGTCTCTGGCAATACACTTAGGTTCAGAACAGGACTGGCGAGGGTTTCGGTTGAGGAAAGACCAAGCGCGAAGGCGGCTCCGGTCAGACCAGCCGCTTTGAGGAAGTCCCGGCGGGATGCGCCGGATTTGGGTGCTTTGGTGCTCATCGCTTACCGATTTTAGGCGTGGATTTAGGCATTCTTGGGGCAGTAGCCATCTCGGTCGATGCCGAGTGAATGGCTTGCCGAATGCGGTTATACGTACCACAGCGACAGATATTTCCCTGCATGGCCGTGTCGATATCGGCGTCGGTTGGTCTCGGATTTTGCTTGAGCAACGCCACCGCCGACATAATTTGCCCCGACTGGCAATAGCCGCATTGTGGCACCTGATGCGCTATCCACGCTTTTTGCACCGGATGGTCAGCGTTTTTGGCAATGCCCTCGATGGTCGTAATTTTCTGACCGGCAGCCGCCGAAACCGGAATGCTGCACGACCGGGTAGGGCTGCCGTCTAGGTGCACCGTGCAGGCTCCGCACTGGGCAATGCCACAGCCGAATTTAGTGCCCGTCAGGCCAACAACATCCCGAATCGCCCACAGCAGCGGCATGTCGGGGTCCACGTCGAGCGTGTGCGGCTGGTTGTTAATCGTCAGTTTTATAGAGGCCATTGCCAGATAAGGATTGAGATAAGAGCGAACGTTTATGGGTAAGGTTCCGGCGGTTCGCATGAAGAATTAAATTTACGCATTTTGCCAATACGTCAGGCCAGATAATGGCATCTATTCATCAAATACTTATGTCTTTACCTTAATGAAGTAACATAAATCCTGTTGGGGCGGTTGTTCTCGTGAGTACAACCTAAAATAATATGGAAACAAACGCAGGTAATGAACGCGAATTGGGCATCGGTGTG
>JANPJE010000341.1:0-16191 GCA_031425355.1 Spirosoma sp.
CATTCCAACATGTGTAATCTTTCCTTCTGCATTGTCAAAGAAAGCAAGATCGCCTGCACGTCCTTCCTGTAAAAATCCAACCAACTCTCCTGCTACAGCCTGTTGCCATGCATCGCGGAGAATAGATAATCCAAAGAACCTGTAAATCATCTGGCAGAAACCACTGCAGTCAATTCCAAAAACAGATCTTCCACCCCAGAGATAGGCGGTATTAAGAAATTTTTTAGCCATTTCAATCATCAGGGCTCCATCCATTTCCAGGATTCCGGTCTTAGAACCCTGGTAAACTATGGTTGGATTTTTGATGGAATGAATATGATGAAGAACAGATCCCATCGGAATAAACATAGGTTCATTATTGATAAGGATCTCATTAATATAACCAACAGCAAATTCATATGCTGCATCCAGGTTGAGTTGTTCAACCGGGTGAATATGATTGGAAGTAATCCAGCCTTCATAACCATCATGGACAACCGAAATTCGGAACCAGTCTTCCCTGGTTTCCAGGATATCACATGCTTCTCCGAACAAAAGCTGGCTGACCATTTCTGAACGATGTGAAGGTTCTGCACGGATGGGACTAACCGGTACTAAACAAATTCCTGTTTGCATATGGAGATATAATATTCAAAATAACAAAGCTCTATTAATTTGTGAAATAATATTGAGCAATGCATCATAATAGAGAATTTGCTTAATTTTCTTGAGTGAACAGAAAACAGTACGATCATCTTTCAGAACAGGAACTGCTTGAGTTATTTTATTCGGAAAAGAATAATGAATGGCTTGGCATTCTGCTACAGCGGTATACTCTGCTCCTGTTTGGTGTTAGTATGAAGTACCTGAAAAATGAAGAAGAGGCAAGGGATGCGGTTCAGCAGATCTTTCTGAAAGTTATTACTGAATTGCAAAGGTATAAAGTGGAGTACTTTAAATCCTGGTTGTACATGGTAGCAAAGAACCACTGCCTGATGAAGATCCGGTCTACGCAGGCGAAAAGGGACGTAAATGCTTCGATAGTCATCCAACCGTTATACTTCAATTCGGCTAATGTTCGGAATGTATCATCCCACGGAATATGGCCATCGCCGGGCGTTCCCCGGTCGTTCTCGCTGATGTGAACGTGCGCCAGAACCGGCGCAATTGTTTGTATGGCGTGGGGAAAGCGTTTTTCTTCGATATTGGCGTGGTGCGTATCGAACATAGCCCGCACCTTCGGGTGGTCCGCTTTGTGAATCAGTGTTGACAACTGCTCCATCGTGTTGCAGAGGTAGCATTCAAACCGGTTCAGAGCCTCGACCGCCAGCACAATATTCGCCTGTTGCGCGTAGGCACCGACGGCATGAAGCACCTCTGCACTGTGGGCATATTCGTCTGGTTGCGGCTCGCGTCGGCTGAACGTAGCAAAGGCCGAGTGAATGGGGCCGCAGATAACCGTAGCACCCATAGCATGTGCGCGGTCAATGGCTCCCTTCAGAAAATCAACCGCCAGAGCGCGAACACTGGCCGATTCACTGGCCGGATTTGCGTCGGGGCCAACTACCGTTACAGTCGTACGTTGCAAACCGAGTTGTTGCAAATGCGTACCGAACTGTTGATAGGCGGAAACGGGCTGGTTGTCGATAAAGCACTCGATGCCGTCGTAGCCAATGGTTTTAAGCCGCTCGGTAATCGGATTTAGCTTTTCCGACATGATGGCCGCCCAAGCCAGTACGTTAAAGCCAATGGGCGAAACGGTTGATGAAGCAGGTGATGCGGTTGACATAATCAAATAGAAAAGGACTGTTCTGTTTTTTACTGGTTTTATGCATCCGTTTTTTAGACAGGATTACACCCCGGCAAACATACTTGTTGTCTAATGCGCTAATAACCAGTCACAAATGCGGGGATTGAAGTCGTCGATGCGCTCCCAATGAAACGCGTGTCCGGCGTCGTCGTAGAGGTGCAATTCGCTGTTTTTGATGGCTCCGGCCACTTCCTCACTCATCCATACAGGCGTAAAAATATCATTACGTCCGCCAATAACTAAGCAGGGCTGCTCAATATTACCCAGGTCGGCCAGCGTGTTATGCGCGATGCACGCTTCGGCTTGCCCTTCGAGACCGTGCAGGGGCTGGGGCGATGCATCAACGGCGGCCTGTTGCTGCCCCGCCTGAAGTTCGGCATACGTAGCGTCGTCGTCCCAGCTTCCTTTTGCGTAAATGAGCAATTGAATGTAGTTCGCAAATTCTTCGGGACGGAGCCGGGCCTTGATGGTTGCCATATGCCTAAAAATGGCTTCAGCGGTGCGGTCGCAACGTGCCCACGGACACATGAGCACTAAGGAACGTACCTTGTCGGGATGCCGCAGGGCTAACTGCTGAGCAATGGTGCTGCCCATCGACACGCCAACGACCCGCACAGTCCCCAATCCCAATTTGTCGATCAGCCCGGCATAATCGTCGGCCATTTGCGCGGTGCTGTATGGCCCGGCGGGTTTATCGGACTGCCCAACGCCCCGGTTATCGCCTAGAATGCAGCGAAAATGGTGCTGCCAATCGTCGGCGTGTTTTTCCCAGACGGAGCCGGGTGCCGTAATACCCATGATGAGCAGCAGCGGTTCGCCCGTTCCGCGCTCTTCGTAATATAGGTTGATACCGTTGGTTTCTACGATGGGCATAATTAAAGTAAAAAAGGCTTATTGAACACAGAGGTACTGAGAACCAAATAAGTCAATGCTCACTGAATTATATTTCTGTATTCTCAGTGCCTCTGTGTTCGGTTATCTCCTTGATTACAACGAAGGCAGGAGCGTTTCATAAACCCATCGACCGTCGTGCAACGTAACGCCATCGGGGTCGTCCATTGCTTCGGGGCCTTCGTCTTCGCAAATGATCCAGCCGCTGTATTTCTGCTCAATCAGCCATTGGGTAATGCCTGTAAAATCAACCTTGCCCTTGCCCAGCAATGCGAATTCAGGCTCGCCATTCCAGTCTTTATAATGAACCAGATTGATGAGCGAAGCATATTCTTTCATTTTTGTCAGCGGGTCCATACCACCGTTGATGAGGTGGCCCACGTCGGGTGTCCAGCCCGTGACCGACGCATCCAGTGACTCGATAATCACGCGGTAATCTTCTGCGGTGCGGGTTATGGACGAATGTGGTGAGTTGGGGTGAAAACTGCACGGTACGCCCTGATCGACCGCCCGGCGCGATACGCGGTTGACAATGTTCACTAAGTTTCGTCGGCGGACTTCGATATCATGCCGTCCCGTCGGCTTTTGCACGGTGCAGAGCAGCGCACCCGGAAAATGTTTCAGCAGCGCAATGCACCGGTCGGCTTCATAGCGTTCCTGCTCGGTTTCGTCGGTTCCGTTCCAGTCCAAAGCCAGCGCGATAGCGGCTAATTCAACCCTTCGCTCGCTGAGCTTTTCGGCCAGACTGGTTGGGTCGGGCAGATCGCCCATCCAGTTATGAATCGGCTCGATACCAGCGAAGCCTGCCTGCGCCGTGATGTCGATCATGTGCCCTAACCGGTTGGCGTGGGTCTGACCATTATTATTCATAAACCAGGTATACGCTTCGGCGCCGAAGCGAAAAGGAAAAGCCATAAGGTGTCGATCAAGTAGTTGGTAGATCAGTAAGCTGGCAAGTCGGTAAGTGGCCGACGCGTCAGCACTCTATGCGCGTCAGCCACTTACCAACTTATTTACTTCTCCATTGGATGCTCTTTCAGCAGTTGATTTGCCGAATAAAAATCAGTTTTACGGGACGTAGCGGCCCGCACTTTTCTAACCCTGTCGGGCAGAATCGGTGATGACTGATTCCCGAATGAGTTGCGCACATAAGTAAGTACAGCGGCTATCTCATTGTCGTTGAGCAAGCCACCAAACGGGGTCATCGGCACCTGACCGGGATACGTTTTGCCATCCACATCCATTGGCCCCATAACGCCCTTCAGGACAATTTTTATCAGTCGGTCTTCGTCGCCCGAAACCCATTTCGTACCGGTCAGTGGTGGAAATTGAGAAGCCGAAAGCCCCCGTCCGTCCGGTTGATGGCAGGTTGTACAATAGCCTTCTTTCGCATAGATTTCTCTACCCTTATTGAACAGAGCCAGTTCTTCGCCTTTCAGTTTCGACTTCACGACCTCATCTTTCACTTTATTGACCCCCACACCACTCAGGTGCGCTACGGCGGTTTCGTGGGCGTGAACCGTCCATTCGTCGAGAGGCTTCTTCGTAGCTTCGGCCAGAATAGGCAGACCTTTTTCCTTGCCAATCCAGGAAGCGGCTACAATGGCAGCCAGCCGAACCCGGCTGTTGTCGTCCCGCACGGCCTGCATCAGCAAATCGGCCTGATCCTTAACTTGATGGCCGGTGTAGCGCACCACCTGAACAGCAGCGGCCCGTGCGTGATAATCGTTGGCCTTAAGCAGTTGACGCAGCAGTTTCTGATCCACTTTGTTCATGCCCCAACTCACCCACAAACCTTCCAGCAGATGATGCTCATACCGGGAATCCTCTTTGTCTAAGTTCGCCACCCACGTAGTCAGTTTGGCAAGTACCTGATTCACATCCCGTCCCCGAAGTTCGCGCCGGGTACGGTACCGGGTGCGGTATTCGGGCAGTTTGAGGTTATCCAGCAGTTCTTCGATGCTGGCACCATCTACTTTTGCGGGTGTCACTAACGGCCTCGACGGATACGTAATGCGATAAACCCGTCCTTTCGAATGGTCACGCAGGGGGTCGCGGGCATTGTGCTGCATGTGCCCGATCAGGATATTATGCCAGTCGATCAGGTACAGCGACCCATCCGGCGCAAACTCCATGTCAACGGGCCGGAAATTCCGGTCTTCGCTCACCACAAGGTCGGCGCGGTGTTTGCTTTTATAGCCCGTTCCATCGTCAACCAGCGTGTGCTCTTTCATACCCAAAAAACCGATGGTGTTGTTAATCAGAAAGTCGCCCTGAATGTCATCGGGGAAGTGGCGGCTGGATACAAATTCCAACCCCGATGTAGGCCGAACCCGGTGTGCTTCTTCCACCAACTGAGCCGACTTATGCGTTGCTTCGCCGTAGCGCGGAAGCACAGAACCGGGCATCATCCACCGAACGTCGGGGCTGGATGTTTCGGCAAAAAACGGCTGTCCCCAGTCATCGAACGCAATGCCCCAGGGATTGGGAATGGACAGTTGGGCGGTACGTTCAAGCTTCCGAAGTTGGGGCGAGTACCGGTAAAATCCGCCATTGGTTGCGCGAACCGGCCCATAGGACGTTTCGACGTTGGTATGTAAAAACACGCCTTCACCCGAATAAATAGCCCCGGATGGATCGACACAGAACGCATGACTGTTGTGGTGCGTGTCGTGGTCGTCGTAGCCGCTCAGCAGAATTTCGTTCTTATCAGCCCGATCGTCGCCGTTGGTATCAGTGTAGAGTTTCAGGTTGGTTCCCTGCGAGATATAGACACCTTCCTTCGCAATTTCAAAGCCCAGCGGCAGATGCAGTTTATCCGCAAAAACGGTTTGCTTATCGGCCTTCCCGTCGCCATTTGTGTCTTCCAGAATCAGGATTTTATCGTTTGGCTTGGCATCGCCCGGTTTGTAATGCGGATAGCTGGGCATGACCGCCACCCACAGCCGCCCTTTGCCATCGAACGACATCTGCATGGGTTTTGCCAGATCAGGAAACTCTTCTTCCGACGCAAAAAGCTCGATTTTATAGCCCTGCGGCACTTTTAGTTTACTCAGCGCATCCTTTCCGTACAGATATTCCAGGCTACCGTTTTTCTCCGGATTGAAATTGGTTTTTACGGCGGGCAGTTGTTTCGTGTTTTTATCGGCAGCGGCAACGTCCATCACCTGCCCTTTCGATGCGGCCAGCCAAACGGCATTATCCCGAATGGCGGTCATCTCCCGAATTTTCTCGATTTCAGCGGGGTAATTGTCCGGTCCGAACGGGTTGTACCGACGACCGTAGACATGCACGCCATTGGGAATTTTGATGTCGTTGTGCCACATCCAGTTCTTTTCCATGACAGCATCATGCACCAGTTTTCGATTGGCCTCCGCTTTGGGCGCAGTCTTACCAAACATCTGATCGGCCAGCAGGACACCCAGCTTTTTATAGCCTTCCTCGTTCAGTTGCGAGCCGTCGATGGTCAGTGGTTCTTTACTTTCCTCATACCAGCTTTTAGAAGGCGCAAACGCATCGACAAAGAGAACTTTGTTGGTGCCAGCTACGGCCTTCATGGCATTTGTATAAAGCGCAAGGTTTACATTTTCAGCTCTACCATTCGGCAGATCATACGTACCGGATAAATCTTCAAACGCAATGGGTGACACGATGGCCAGTTGCGGGGGTGTTGTGCCATTGTATTTCTGGCTCAAGGTCCACTTGATAAACGCGTCTAATTCAGCCTTGTAGTTTGCCAGCCCTGCTGGTCCCTGAAACGACTCATTGTAGCCAAAAAAAGCAACGATCACATCTGGTTTTAGCTGGGTAAGCCATTGATCGGGCGTGTCGAAATGACCTTCACTACCCGAATTAGTGCCTAACTCAGTCTGAAATTTTTCTGCTCCCGGAAACGCCCAGGGTGAATTCCGGCTCGCGTGCGGACGAAATCCGGGTGTATCGCCACCATCGCACATATTGCGAATGTACAGTTGATTATCGGGGTATCGGACCTGCATTTCGGTCTCGAAGTTGTCGTAATTCATCATCCTCGACCCCAGATTGTTGCCCAGCAAAACGATGTGAGACCCTTTTTTAATGGGTAGCGACTCAGCATAATTCCCGGACTGAAACGCACTAATCGCCACAATCAGGCACACCGACGCGATGAGAAGGCCGTAGATCGTGCTTTTCTTTGACACAAATGCTTTCATAAAATCAGGATTTTTTAGGGTGGCCGTACGGTACGTTGATGTCGATTTTGCCTTTCCAGCGTTTCGGAACGGGCTTGCCAAGTTCCCAGTGAATAGCGTTGACAACCAACCGCTGAAACGCGTCTACCTGAAAGTCTTCGGGATGGCCCAGGGTGGTCAGAAACGCTTTGCCGCCCCACTGATTCTGCCACGTCCAGGCAACGGGGTTATCAATCGCTTCTTTATCGGGATTGACCGATTTGCCCATCAGCAACGGAACAGACCCTTTTGCCGGATAGTCGGGCAACACGCGATACAGCCACGACGCTGCGTGAAAACTCGGGTCAACGCCGGTCAGAATCGGGTGTTTGATAGCTTCGGGAATAACCGTTACGTCGGTCGTGCTGTTGTGGCCGTAGTGCGTATGTTTGGCCGTGCCACCCCAACCCGGCGGACTCCCGAAGGCAAACTCACCAAACGAATTCCAGCGTTTGCGGTCGTCACCTTCGGGGTAATTGAAGGCGTGTGTTGTGGTTCGGAAGCCCATCACAGGCTTCCCCGATTTTAAATAGTTGTCGATATGATTCAGTTGTTCCTGCGGGAGTAAACGCCAGCGCAGGAAGAAAACGGCCAAGTCGGCCTCACGCAGAACGTCCAGTCCGGGAATATCTTTTTCACCGTTGTAATCCGGCAGCGCTTTCAGCACTGTCGTCCGCATTCCATAATTTTTCTCCAGTTCGGCGGCAATCAGCGGCAGGGTAAGTTCGCCACTGTATTCATGGTCGCCGGTAACGAATACCACTAATGGTTTACGGGGCGCATTTGCCATTGCCCAGGCGGGCAGACAACTTAGACCGGCTAACCCGGCAACTGTTTGAAGGAATGTTCTGCGTTTGGTTCTCATGAAAGCACAATTGTATACAATCAAATCAGGCTTGTATGTTAAGGCAGTTTGGTGGTGAATTTACTTGGACTGAAGATCAAAGATGTTTGTTACTGAGGTATTGAATAGTATCTGCCTTTTAATATCCCTGTGATCAATACCTCAGTAACAAATAATTCATCAATATCCTGTGTTTTGCTTTAGTTTGCTATTGTTCCTGATTTCGGCAGTTGGAATGGGGAACAGAAGTTCTCTCTCCTTGAGAACCGGCCCATATGAAAACTTATGACCGACGAAATTATCGAAACCTTTGGTCAATACGTTGAATACCTTCTGAAGCCGGGCCATATCAAACCAGGTTTTGTTCTCAAAACTTAACTCATACCACCGCTCTCTCCAGATCGACTCTCTCAATTGTTCTTTCGTTAAACCCACCAGATCAGGCAATTTTGCCCGTCGTCTGATTTTGTTGACAGCTTCGTAGGCATCAGTCGTCGGCCCCGACACTTCATTGCTGGCTTCGGCATAGGTCAATAAGACCTCCGCATAACGCAATAAAGGCCAGTTCAGGTCACTGTTCGAGGTGGTGAGATGCGCCTGGGTGTCGAAATGCTTGAAGATGTAGTACCCACCCAGATCAACTGTTTTAGCCCGATCATTACTCAACGTATAATTCCGGTAATAGAATTGCTTTTCCTGAGCACGCAGATCGTCCTTTTCATAGGATTCGACAAATTCTTTGTTGGCGAAAATAGCACCGGTTTCGTCAGAATAAGCCGAAATACCCTGGTTGTAGGGAATGATGGAGGTCTGCCAGCCCGATGGTTGAATATTCGCAGCGAATTGCACCATGAAAATGTTCTCGCCCACATTCTTCCTGGCAGGATTGTGCAGGTCGTCATACGTCGGAAATAAACTGAACTGATTCGCCTTAATAACCTCATTTGCCTTGTCGGCGGCTTTCTTGAAATAATCGGCTCCTTTTTGCAGCGGATAACCCGCCATAGTCAAATACACGCTGGCCAGGAGTGATTTTACAGCTCCTGTCGATACGCGCCCAGCCGCATCGGTGAAGGGCATTCCGGCGGCTTCAGCTACAATTAAGTCATCGACAATCACTTTGTAAATGGCTTCTTCAGAAGCCTGATCGGGATAAAGAGCTTCCGATGTCAACTCGACCGGCTCCGTAATGAGAGGTACTTTCCCGAATATTCTGACCAAGTTGTAATAGTAGTGAGCGCGTAAGAAACGGGCTTCTCCGAGGGCTTTCTTTTTCATTACATCATCCATCGTAATGGTCGGCACTTTCGCAATAACTAAGTTTGCATTACCAATGCCCTTGTAACTGCTTACCCAATACACCCGACTGTATTCATTGTCCGACGTATTGACTAAATTCCTCACGAAAATACTATTCTGGGCTTGACCTAACTCCGTGTTTGCCAAGCCGGTACCGAACTCCAGCATCATCCAGGGTGCGCCGTTGAAGCCACCCCCGGTGGTCGTTTTCAGGTTGTCATAAATGGCGTTGACCGCGCTGGTGGCGTGTTCGGCTTTGGTAAAATAATTATCAGCCGTAAAATTAGATTTGTCGGTTTCTTCCAGAAAATCAGAACAGGCCGATCCACCGAACAGAATTACCGCGCAGAGTAGCCACTGGCGGTTGATTTTTATAGGCGTTTTCATCGTTTCAGTTTTTTGAATGGGTTAAAGACCAATGTTCAGACCAACCATAAATACCCTCGGCTTGGGATAGTCGTAGAGGGCCACTCCCTGATCGAATGCGTTGCCTGTGGTCGATACTTCGGGGTCGTAGCCTTCGTATTTGGTCTTGAGGAAGAAGTTCTGTACCGACGCATAGACACGTAACCGGTTCAGATGAATCTTCTCAATGATGGCTACCGGGAATGTGTAGGCCAGCAACAGATTCCGACCACGAAGAAACGACCCATCCTGAACCCGGTGACTATCCTCATTGGTGTTGTAGCCTGCCGATACGGGTCTGAATTGGGCAATAGGTGTGTTTTGGCTCTGGGGTGTCCATGCGTTCAGAACGGTTTTGAAACTGTTAGCAATTCCCTGGCGGTCTTCGGCGGAGTGCTGGCTTCTGAACAACACATCGTTGCCGTACATAAACTGCAGATCGAGGGTGAGATCGAAGTTTTTGTATTTGAAACTGTTCAGCAGGGTGCCGAAGCCATCAGGAATTCCTTTTCCAATAATGACCCGATCATTGTTGTTAATGACACCATCCTGATTCACGTCCTGATATTTTACATCGCCCGGTCTTTTCAGGTATCTGGCCGCTTCCGATTCTTCGGCAGTTCCCCAAGTTCCCTGATGAACGAAGCCGAAAAACGAACCAACCGGCTCTTGCTGGCGAACGACAGTAGAACCAACGAAGATGTCGGAGCCACCGGTCAGTGCAATCACTTTATTTTTGTTGAACGAGATATTAAAGGTCGTATTCCAAGAAAACCCACCCTTGTTGACATTGACGCTGTTGACGGCCAGTTCGATACCCTGATTTTCCATGCTTCCCACATTTTTGGAAACGACTTCGTAGCCACTGCTATACGGAACCGGAGCACTCAGGAGCATATCGGTCGTTAGTTTTCGATAGAAGTCCATTTCCAGTGAAAGCCGGTTCTGGAACAGACCCAACTCGATACCGGCATCGACCTGATGCGTTTTTTCCCAGCGCAAATCCGGATTGGCTAACCGCCCTATTCCCACCCCGATTGCACGCGCTCCGCCGAAAATGACCGAGTAATTACCCAGCCCGGCCAATGCCTGATACGCGGTTATTTCGGAGTTGCCAGTCACGCCATAGCTGGCCCGCACTTTCAGATTAGAGACCGACCGCACGTTTTTCATGAAGTCCTCCTCCGTCACTCGCCAGGCCAGTGCTGCCGACGGGAAAAAGGCGTACCGATTGGATGAACCGAATTTTGACGAACCGTCAACACGCCCGGTAAGCGTTACTAAGTACCTGTCTTTTAAGCCGTAGTTTACCCGACCGAAGTACGAATTCAACCCGTAGCCAACCGCTGACGAACTGGGAGCCTGCGGTACCGAACCGGCCCCTAAATTGTAGTATCGGAAATAATCATCCTGAAAACCCTGCGTAGCCGCTCTGCTGGTAAACCGGTCGACGTGTTGCCAGGCAAGCCCCAGCAAACCCGTAACCGAATGCTGTTGGGCAAACCGTTTGTTGTAAGTCAGGTAGTTTTCGAACTGCCAAGAATTATGCCGCTCATTGGTTATACTGGCCGTACCGCCCTGATTGCGGGATATATAGTTCAGCGTCCGGCCTGCATATTCGTCAATCTCCTGATTAATCACGTTTGTGCCGAGGGTGGTTCGCAATTCGAGGTCTTTAGTCAGGTTAATGTTGGCATACACGTTCCCCAGCATGGTTTGAGTCTTGACGTAGTAGAACCGATCCTTCAGAATATTGACCGGATTGCCACCCCCTTCCATACCCGGATAGTCTTCGTTGCCGGCCCACCGTCCGTCCGGGTATTTTACCGGAATGATCGGCAACGCTTCCAGTACCTGCCGCATGGCAATGATACCGCCAGCACCCAATGGATCGACCTGATTTTCGTTTTGGTCGGTATAGCTCAGTGTACCACCCACTTTAATCCAGCTTTTGATCTGGCTATCGAAAACGAAACGGCCTGCGTAGCGCTTTAGATACGACTCCTTCACGAGACCATTTTCATTTCGATAGTTAAGGTACACGCCGTAGTTGTCTTTGGCGTTTCCACCCGAAAAAGACAACTGATGATTTTGGGTGAATGCTTTCTGAAAGGCTTCGTCCTGCCAGTCAGTATCGTACAGCGGGTTTCCGCTGGCATCGAAAAGCAATGGGTTGGTTCGTTTGGTTTTGGGGTCTTTATATTTACCACCTGACCACCCGACCGGGTCATATTTTTGGGCATTCTGGTAGGCAATATCCTCCACCATCAGGAACTCCTTCGAGTTCAGGAGAGGAATCTTGCGTGGAAGCACGCCCGTGCTGAGGTCGGTGTCATACGTGATTCGTCCACCGGTTGTGCTGCCCCGTTTTGTTGTTACCAAAATAACGCCGTTGGCTCCTCTGGCTCCATAAATCGCCGTTGCCGACGCATCTTTGAGGACTTCAATACTGGCGATGTCGTTCGGGTTGATGTAGTCGATGGGCGTACTGCCGTTAGTTAGGCCAGAGGCATTCAGGATAACACCGTCGATTACATAAAGCGGGTTATTGGCAACACTCACCGACGTATTTCCCCGGATGCGTATATTGGCCCGACCACCCGGACGACCAGAGTTGACTGATACGTTTACCCCAGTGATGCGGCCCGCCAACCCCTGATTGAGCGAAGCAGCAGGACGTTCCTGCAATACCTCCGCTTTTACCGTTCCCACAGCACCCGTTAGGTCTGACTTTCGTTGTACGCCATAGCCTACTACCACCACTTCGTTTAACGTTTTCTGATCGGGGGCCAGTTGCACATCAACGATTGTGCGATTACCTACGGCCACTTCCTCATTAAGATAACCTACAAACGAAAAAACCAACACGGTAGCGGCTCTGGGTTCGTCCGATATCGTTAGCCGATAGCTGCCATTGGCATCCGTAGTTGTGCCGCGCGTCGTGCCTTTTATAACGACACTCACTCCCGGCAATAGTTCGCCAGTTTCACTCTTTACAGTACCCGTAACGGTTCGCTCCACGGATTCGGGCGTGGTTGTCCGGACGGCATCTAGCGTTCTCTCAGACAGAACGGTCTGGGGGCTGGTTTGCTGCGAAAGCTCAGGCTCCATAACCCGTACATCGGTGTTAGCCACTTTTCTGGATTTCCGATTACTGACAATCAGGTAAGAGTTATTGTTTACCTTTTTATACCGCAATCCGAGCGGGCTTAACACATTATCCAGGTTTTTTTCGAGCGTTGCTTTCGAGCTGACCGTCTCCGTTGCCACCGACAGCCCTTCGACAGCCCGAAGTTCAAACAGAATATTGACACCATAACGATTGTTCAACTCGTTCAATACATCTTTAAGCTGACGAACGCTTCCGGCGGCCGGCTGATCCGGACTTTGTTGCACATTGCTGGCAAGGATAATTGCCTGCGACCAGCCGGGCCGCAACCCAAAAAGCACAAGCGAGAGAGCGATCCCTACTTTTAAGGACCTTTGTAGATAACTTATCATAAAAATCAGGGGTTTAGAATAGGGGTTAATGGCTGAGCAGTTGTACCCGGTTTCCGTGCCGGATAACGTTAATGTCCAATAGTTCGGAGATGGATTGCAGCAGTTGATCCGCATTATCGGCCCGCAACGACCCAACCAATACCCGTTCGGCCAGTTCAGGGTCTTTAATTTCAACTTTCAGGCCATAGCTTTCTTCCAGCATGTAAGCTACTTCCTGCAAGGGCGTTTCGTTGAATACGAATCGCTTTTCGCTCCAGGCCGGATGCAGTTCAGGCTTTGTGATCACGTTCATAGCAACGTGATTGGCCTGATCGAGCGTAATAGATTGACCCGGTTTCATCACGAACTGGCGGGGAGTCGCTCCGTCCTGATACTGAAGTTGAATCCGGCCCTTGTTCAGTGCGACTCTGGCTCCTCGTTTGCGGGCGAAAACGGTAAAATCAGTGCCCAGCACGACGACCTCGAATTTGTTTTTTGTTTTTACAACAAACTGTTGATTGCTGGGCGTATGGGTTACTGAAAAATTAGCTTCGCCACTAAGCAGCACTTCACGGGTTCGATGCCCAAATCCCCAGCGCGGCACACGCAGGCTGGAGTTCGCATTAAGTATTACCGCGCTCCCATCCGATAACCGCACCGATCGAGTTTCGCCAAAGGCTGTTTCATATGTCCTGTAGATGAGCTGGTTGCGGGCCAAAAACGTGCAGATGCAGAGACAGAGTAGAACAGAAGCAGCAATGAGCCATTGTTTTCGGGGCCAGTTTCGCTGATCTGAACGTAGTGGAGACGAATCGGAAATTTCCTCGGTATGAGGGTTTTGAGCAAGAAAATCCTGGTAGTATTGATAAGCAGACTCTGTCTGAGCCAGATATTGCGGATGTTTGGTTTCCCATTCCTCCAGCCATTCATAATAGCACTCTTCGTTGGCTTTCTCCCGAAGCCACTGCACAATCAGTTCGCGCTGCAGGGGAGACGTTTTCCGGGCGAAGTGATTAAATATAAAGTTCTTGTCTATTTTCGATTCCATCTTCTCTTCTGTGCGATAGTGTTTCAGATCAAGACCACTCCCCGAAAAAATCACCCGATTGGCCTAACGTAAATCAGTAAGTGAAGACGTACCCGATTGCGGCTACAGCCGTAAGCCAATGGTCTTTCAGTCCTTTCCGAACAATACTCAGCGCTTTGACAATATGGACTTCAACCGTTTTGATCGAAACGCCTAACTCAGCGGCAATATCCTGATATTTTTTTCCCTCGAACCGACTCAATAAGAATACTTTGCGACATTGTGGCGGCAGCATTTCAACCAGATCTTCTACTTTGTGAAGTACTTCTTCAAACTGCATAATCTGATCGGGGCGTTGGCAAAAGGCTTCTTCCTGAACCATAGCCGTCTCGATGTCGTCCAGTTTCTGAAACTCTGAGCGCAGGTAATTGTAAGCTTCGTTGCGGACGCTGCGAAAGAGGTAGTAGCGGTACGATGATGTTATGTTTTCGTATGCTTTCGTCTTCCAGAATTTACAGAAAACGTCACTCACTAAGTCTTCTGCCGTTTCTTTTGAATATACATAACGCACCGCATGACTGCACAGGGCGTGGTGATAGCGACGAAATAGCAGTTCACACCCTTTTTGGGGGCTTTCCTGAAAGGCCAGCCGAGTAAAAAATTCGGTATCGTTGACCGATGATTTTTCCTGTATTGTCTCAACATCCTGACCAAACGGAGCCAATACGTTGACATCTGCCTGAGGTTTTTTCCCCTCAGAGTCTATCAGTTGACGAACTTGCATGGGCTATATATGAGAGAAACGTAACTGCGAAAAATTAAACTCTATATTGATAAAGACAAGTTTTTTGAAAAAACACCTTAGTTAGTTTTTAAAATTTCTAAAATAAAGTCAAAAAGTAGATTAAAACGCCCTTGTTATGTCACATCGACAATAAGTAACGGATAGCTTTTGCTATTGAGTAGAGAATGGTGAAGGAGCGGGCAGTATGAGGTAGGTGCCTAAATAGTCTTAATAAACTCTTACACTAATTTTGCTATCAGGACGTAGTGGTGTCAGTTTTGAGCACCTGACACCACTACAATTACGGCTTCAGAAATTGCCCCAGATTATATTTTGTCACTAATTGAAACGGAATAAGCGTCTGTTTATCATAGGCTTGTCCCTTCGCTGCTTTTATGGCTGTTTCGATGGCGTTGGCTCCCTGCTGTTCGGCATTCTGGAAAACGGTAGCGTCCAGTGTGCCTTTTTTTACCGCCTGCAACCCATCGGGAATGGCGTCGATACTCACAACAATAACTTTATCTTTCAGACCTGCATCGGTCAGGGCTTTCACGGCACCCAACCCCATTTCGTCATTCTGGGCGAAGACCGCATTGATCTGAGAACCATATGACTGAATCCAGTTTTCCATTAGTGACATAGCTTTCGCGCGGTCCCATTCGCCGGTTTGGTGAGCAAGGAGTTTCAGTCCGGGATATTGGGTCAGAATTTCACGAGCGCCCTGCTCCCGCTTAATTTGAGCCGCCTGACCCATGTAGCCATGTATCATCAGTACGTTGCCTTTGCCGTTCAATTTTTCGGCGATAAATTTCATGGCAATCCGGGCCGACTCAACATCGTCCGAACCCACAAAAGCGGATGGTTTCGCGCTTGTTTCCGAGTTCACGTTGATGATTGGAATTTTCGCGGCTAATGCCTTCGCTACGGCGGGCGAACTGGCTTCCACCTCGCAGGGATTAATGATAATGGCATCCACGTTCTGGGCAATGAAACTCTCGACCTGTTCAACCTGCTTTAACGCCGACCGCTCGGCATCGACGGTAATCAACTCAACGCCAGATGCTTCGGCTTTTTTCGCCATCTCATCATGCACACTAACGATAAACTCATTCTGCATACTGAGCATGGTGACACCAATGACTATTTTTTTGCCGTCGCCCTGTCCGTTCTCATTCGTTGCTGACTGATTACAGCCTGAAAACAGGAGGGTGAGAAAAGCGCAGGTAATGAGGTTCAGGTATGTCTGTTTCATAATTTGTTTAGTCACACTGGGATAAATCCCAGTGCAAGTCATTTATGCAGTTAATAGAGATAAATCCCACCGGGTCGCCCTTTAGGTTTGTCTCGTGGTAAGATTCTAAGATTTGGTAGCTTGCCATCAGTCAACAAGAACGGGGTAATCTAACGGGTCGCCAAGGAGAAAGACCTATGCTCCGAACGGTCCGCCGTCGCGGTCAGAAC
>JANPJE010000342.1:0-8183 GCA_031425355.1 Spirosoma sp.
GATTTACTTCAGAAACAGCCGTCAACAAAATCGTCCGAATAAAAGCAGGACAAGACAATGTAAACGGGGAGTGAAATTGGGGGTTGATTTCTTGGCATCAGTCATTCGATGCAATATTACTGTACTCATTATTTAATCAGATTAAAAAGCCATGTCAGGTGAATCTATACGCAGCTTTTTTAGGCTGGTTAATGTGCTGCTATAATCACCTGCTATTTTCGGTATAGTACCAATTACCAAACGGTTATTCGTTCCGGTTCAGGTTTATACATCTTGTCGCCCGGCTGCACACGAAAAGCTTTGTAAAAAGGCGTGAAGTTCATCAGCGGTCCGTTCACCCGCCACTTAGCCGGTGAGTGGGAGTTGGTGTTGACATACATGCCCATAAACGCAGCCCGGGTTTTCACCCGCCAAATACGGGCTATCGAAATAAAGAACCGCTGATCAGGGGTAAAGCCATCCAGCCTGGTGGTGTCGTTGCCAAGCGTGGCCCGGCCTTGCGGAGTTAATTTAAAGGCATCATACGCAATGGCAACTCCGGCAATGTCGGCGGTGTTTTCTCCCACCGTTAAAGCCCCTTTTACGTGCACCGAATCCAGCACCGTAAACAAATTGTATTGATCAATCACCTGCTGAGTTTTCGCGTTGAATCTAGCATAATCCGCTTTGGTCCACCAGTTGGTTACGTTGCCGTATTTGTCATACTGTGCCCCCTGATCGTCAAACGAGTGCGTTATTTCGTGACCAATCACCATACCAATGCCGCCGTAGTTTAGCGCGTCATCGGCATTTACATCGAAATAAGGGGGTTGTAAGATGCCGGCCGGGAATACAATTTCATTGAGTGGCGGATTGTTATACGCCGTTACCGTAGGCGGAGTCGTGTGCCATTCCGTTCGGTCGACCCGCCGGCCTACTTTCGTTAAGTGGTAGCTGTACTCATTTTTATCGGCCGACAACCGATTTTCAAAATAAGCGTCTCTTTTTACTACTACGGTTGCGTAATCTCTCCATTTATCCGGATAACCAATTTTCTGAGTGAAGGCGTAGAGTTTTTCTTTTGCCCTGGTCTTGGTGGAGTCGCTCATCCAATCCAGTTTGTTGATACGGGCTTCAAACGCTTTTTTCAGGTTATCGACCAGGACAGCCATCCGTTTTTTTGCGGCTTCCGGAAAATATTTTTTTACGTATAACTGAGCCAGTGCATCACCGAGCGACCCATCAACGGCTTGCGTCATTTCTTCAGCCCGTGTTTTCTTAACCGCTTGTCCGGTCAGCACGTTTGTATACGCAAAAGACGCATCCACAAACGGCTGGCTCAGGTACGTTGAATAGTTGGTGAGCGCATGGGCTTTTAAATAGACTTTCCAATCGTCGATGGAAACGGATGTTAACAGCGTGTTCAGTTGATCATAGTAAGCCGGCTGGCCTACGTTGATCGAATCAGCCCGTACGCCTAAGTCGTTTAATAACCTTGTCCAGTTTAGGGCAGGCTGTTTTTTTGACAAATCAGTGACCGCCACTTTATTGTAGTTCGCCTTGACATCCCGGAGTTCAATATTGGTTCGATGGGCGATGGCCAACTGCTTTTCAATAGCATAGGTGATGGCTGCGTTTTTACCGGCAATAGCTGATGCAGTCCCGGTCAGTTCAAATAAGCGGGTGAGGTAGTGTCGATAAGCTTTTTGAATGGAGCCCGTTGACGAATCGGTCTTGACATAGTACGCTCGTTCGGGCAAACCAATGCCGGTTTGACTAAACTGGGCAATATTGACGGTGCTCTGTTTATCATCGGGGCCTACGTAAAAACCAACGATGGACCCATTACCTGCTTTTTGCTGGTCAGCCACCAACGTCAACAACGAAGGGACATCGTTAACGGCATCGATACGGGCAAGCAGGGGCCTGATGGGTTCATACCCGCGTTTATTAATGGCGGCTGTGTCCATACCTGACGCATAAAAATCGCCCACCTTTTGTTCGACGCTCCCGGCTGGATTCCGGCCTGCGGAAACGCTGTCCAGGATTGCCTGAAGCCGGATGCGTTGCGGATAATTCAGGAAGGAATAAGACCCTACGCCTGCCTGGCTGGGCGGTATCTGGGCGGTATCGTTCCAAATGCCGTTGGCGTAGGTAAAAAAATCATCGCCGGGTTTTTTAGACGCGTCGATTCCCGTTAGGACGACGCGCGTTGTCGTCGGAATAGACCCGCGCTGGCAGGCGCCGGCTACCCCCAGAGTCAGCAAGAAATAAATTAGTCTTTTCATTAGTAGTCTCGTATAGATAGTAGCCACTGTACACCGCATACTTCAGGTCAATATAAAAAATGAATCAATCGGTGGGGCAATTCGCTCATCGATCGGCAAAAAAAATAAGTTTACAACCCAGACGAATGGTTTGTGCTTTCAGGACACGACCAGAACTAATCGATACGTACACTGTGCTACTGTAGGTAATCAGTCCTCTATGCCGATTAAAAAAGAGGGTTTTCTGAACGATTTTTATTGACCACAGACCTAAATATAACCCATTCATTAATGATAAATTAAGTGTCCCATAAATAACAATGGTTACCCTTGCGTTGGTCGAAAACGGTCGGGCGGGTAGGCGGAGAGCCTATGCAGCTATAAACCGGTGAGTTGCGTAAAGAAAACGCGACGCAACTTGTACCAGAAGCCTGACGAGGGGTTATGGAGCTACGTTTTGCCTGAAAAAAATGGAGCAGTAAACTATGCCGCTAATCAATACTTTTCGCCAGACAAAAATATAATTCTCAAAAAAGAACTTCTCAATGGTTACATTTTACCTATCAGTTCCGACACTGTGGCAAACCTAATAACCATGAATAAACTAACAATCAAACTTTCGTCCGTTCTAATGCTGGTTCTCCTGGCACTGATCGGTTGTGAACGCAGATATTCGGAGCAGGCTATTGATCCTGAATCGGCCGGGGCGGCCCGTTTGAGTGCAGCCTGTACTGCTTTTCGCTACACTGATACGATCTTTTATTATCGCGAACAGACATCAGCCTACATCGAGTCGCCAACTACGGCTCAGACGGGACTTTACGGAGCCTTTCCGGATGGATTGAGCCTCAACACCAGCACCGGAGCCATTAACGTTAACGCCAGCGAATCGGGGCTGAAGTACCGGGTGTGGTTTGTGAAAACCGGCAGATCGGATACCTGCACCCGCTACGTCACAATTTCAGGTATCAACTACACAAGCAAGGTCTACCAGCTATCAGCCAGCGATACCCTTGCGCGCCCATTCTACAACGCCATCCGGGGCTTCCTGCCTCCATGCAGTGACGACGACGACGATGATAACGACGATAATGATGATGACGACGATGACGATGACGACGATGATGATGACAACTGTGAATTCGATGATGGACGCGACGATGACGACGGCGATGGACTTGGCGATGAGCCACCCGCTGGCCAGGAGGTAATTCCGCAGGGGATCGCGATCAACAAACAGGACGGTATCATCGACCTTCGTAAAACAGTGAACAATGGTACATTTGGCGCAACGCCGATAAACGGGAGTGTGAAATCGGTTCGGATTTATTACCGCCTAAACGACGCCAGTAATAAGGCTCTCCACTTTATTGATGTCAATTTTCACTACTATGCCACGTTTGCCCAGATTCCGGCATCATTGCTGGCTCAACTTACCAATAAATCGGCCGCCACTCTGCGCGTTGCCGCTCCGCAGGTGGAAGTACGCCGTCCGCGCCCACCCGATATTGTGCTGGTAGGTCGTTAAACTAATCATAATATACGTAGTCCTGTTGCTTTCTTTATATTTGGGAAAGTCAACAGGACTATGCGGGTTTTATGCAGGTGGATATTCCTATTTAGCCTAAGCCTGTTGGGGGTAATGCTTTATGGACAGGAAAACGAATCGAATCGTTTATCGCGGGCCTGCCACCAAAAGGCTTCTTTTTATTACAACAATCCGACGCCCACGGATTACACCGACAGTCTGGCATTTCTGTTTTACCGACGTGCCCTTACATACGCATCGGCGGGCAAGTCTGCAGCGTCGATGATTTTCGACTGTCACGAGAAAATCGGTATCTACCATCAAACATTCGACAATCAGGCGGAGGCTTTACTCAGCTACCGACGCGCCATCGGCGTTTGCCGACAATATAAACTCTCCGATTCGCTACTGTTTATTCCGTATCTGTATAGTGGTTCGGTCCATTTTTACCGGCAGTCTTACGACTCGACAACGTATTACTTTGAACTGGCTGAAGGACTCTTCAAGCGATATCAGCGGCTACCGGAGGCCAAGCGATTGTTCAACTCGCTGGGGGTACTTTACCACGAAACGGGGAACTATCGCCAGAGCATCAATTATTTTCAGAAGGCGTTACAATTAACGAGTACACGGACTAAAACCGGCCGTGATGCCTATTATAGCTATAAAAGCAATATTGCTACGGCACTCCGCAACCTGCACCAATACGATTCAGCCGCTACTATCTACAAAAGCCTGTTACCCTTTGCCGATGACCAAAACAAGCTCTATACCAACCTCGGCATCGTTTATCTGGGAAAGCATCAGCCTGACGAAGCACTTCGGTACCTGTTGAAAGTTAAACTGGACTCAACTAACAGCATCGTTGTTGGCAATGCACTGGCCGAGACATATTTGCAGCAACTTCGGTTTACCAACGCTGAAACGAGCCTTAACCAGTCGCTCCGGCTAACCACCCGTCAACGTGCCAGGCAACAGAAAAGCACGCATATAGGGCTGACATACAAGCTGTTGGGTGATGTAGCCTGGCAACAGCGAAAAATATGGACCGCTCTGCGTTACTATCATCAGTCTGTTATTCAGCTTGATCTCGATTTCACTTCTGCCGATTTATATCGCAATCCGCAAAACTACGCCCAGGGATTCAGCAGCTACCTGCTGTTTGAGGGTTTGGTGGCGAAAGCCGAATGCTGGCGAACACTCCACCGGCAACGCCCCAGCAGCCAGTACCGGAAGGCGGCCATTGATACGTACCTGTCAGCGTTTCGGCTGGCCGATTACATCGAGAAATCATTTGATAATGAGGAGGCCCGACTTTTTACAGTGCAGAAAGCCTATCCGGTTTATAAACGGGCCGTAACCTTTTTGATGCAGGCGCATGAAGAAACCAATAATGAAACGTATCTGGAGGAAGCCTTTCGATGGAGTGAAAAAAGCAAGGCGGCTGTTCTGGCCATTGGCCTGAAAGAGAACGCCATAAAGTCGATTTCGGGTATTCCCGATTCGCTCCTGTCGCGGGAGCGTAACCTACACTTTACACTGTCGAGGTTGATGGTAAAAATAGAAAACGCGGTTGATGTTACCGAAACCGAAAGCCTCACCAGTCAGATGCGCGACACGGAGCTAAGCCTCTCGCGCCTGACCGACAAACTACACGACTACCCGGACTACTACCGGCTAAAATTCAGTTTCGATAGCGTCAACGTGTCCCGCTTACAGCGGGATGTGTTGGGCAACCAAACGGCATTGCTGTCTTATTTCTGGGCCGATAGTACGCTGCTGGGGTTTGTGCTGACGGGCAGCAAGCTCAGGTATTTTCGGGTGGCACAGCGAGCCTCGCTCGATGGGGCGTTGAGCGGTCTGCTAACACAGCTCAGAACCGTGTCGCCAGGCCGGGCGTATGGCGGAGAAATTTACGCCGAATTCCTGCATAGTAAGCTCATC
The DNA here is from genome assembly GCA_031425355.1 of Spirosoma sp. Classification (GTDB taxonomy): domain Bacteria; phylum Bacteroidota; class Bacteroidia; order Cytophagales; family Spirosomataceae; genus Spirosoma. The sequence continues at coordinate 5,719 of JANPJE010000342.1, forward strand.
CGGCCCGCTGAACCCCACCTCGATGGCATTCGATCGTTGATAATTATACCCCATGATGAACTTACCTTACTGCCCTTTGAGGCCTTACGCGACCACCGCCGAACGTACCTGCTCGAACGCTTCGATGTAACTTACCAATACGCTGCTTCATTTCTACAGAGTCGGTTATACACGACGGCCAATCTCGACCGGATGCTGTCGGTGGCTCCATTTGATGGGTCATCACTAATGGGCGGGTTTGCGCCACTGACAGCGTCGCGCCGGGAGATCAGCCAGTTGGGTGGACACAGACTCACGAACAAAAACGCTACCAAGGCCAATTTTCTACGCATGGCCGCCGAATACCCCATTCTTCATTTAGCTACTCACGCTGTGGCTGATAACCAGGACCCGACGCGCTCATTTGTGGCATTCTACCCAACGAACAACACCAGTAACCGACTTTACGCCCACGAAATCAACTATGGAACGTTGCCCAAAACGGAACTTGTCTTTCTGAGTGCCTGCGAAACAGCCAGTGGTAAACTCATCCGGGGTGAAGGGGTTATGAGTTTATCGCGGGCGTTTTCGCGGGCGGGTTGCCTCAATCTCGTTACCTCACTCTGGAAAGCCGAAGATAGCCCTACCGCTTACATCAGTGGCCGATTCTACGCCCATCTCCAGAATGGATTGTCTTTTTCACAGGCTTTACAAGCCGCCAAACTTGATCTTCTTCACGACCGGCAACAGGTGCAGTTTCACTCGCCCCAATACTGGTCTCATCTGGTGTTCATCGGCACGCCTGCCCGCTCCGGCACACCGTGGGGTATCTGGGTATTGGTCACCCTCGGCGGATTGGGCGTGGGCAGTTTAGCCGGGCGGAGGTGGCACCGGCGACGTCGTTTGCGCCGGGCCTAAATCAATCGCTCAGCACAGTTTGCTCCGCCCGAACTGCCCCGACACGCTTCGCCATTATCCAGCGAACAGCGTATTCGGCGGGGAAGAAACAAGCATACATGGCCGCAAAAAGCTGGTAGCGGAACGTAATGTCCATAATAAATAAAATGCCCCAGTGCATTAGCCATGCTACCACCGCCCAGCACATAGCCCATTTACGGCTACTCAATACCAGTGGCGAACTTAATTCCACAACCATTGTGGTCAGGCCCAGCAGCATAAATAAGAGAGGCTGATCGTAAAGCCAGTAGATGGCATCGGACGAGGACGTTCCAAGTACGATCTTGCGGAGCGTATCGGTCGCCACCTGGTCGCGCATTACCTCGCCGGTAACCCAGCCAAACCCCACCGGCCCGGCCAGTTTGGCTACGCCCGATAAAAAATAGGGAGCCGTAGCTACCGCCATCATCAGTTTGATAGGCCAGCCGTACTGCCAGCTTTCCATACCAGCAATCGGGCTGCCAACGTATCCAAAAAGCCAGCTTCCAACTCCGGATTTTCGGCGTGAATCGAGCGACCAGGCATCGGCAGCGGGCGTAAAGCCCAGGATGAGCGCGTGTAATACCACAATGTTATCGTTGTGAAAAATCATCGACCAGGAGTTGCGGTAGCACATCGTCAGCAGTAGTAAAACGCCGAATAGCGGGCCGGTAAGCCGGAAGCGCCAGCCCAGCAGAAACGCTACGTTGGCCAGTAGTGTCAGGGCCAGCAAGATGTCGAATACAACGGGCGGTAATGGGTTGGTAAGCCAGCCCACAGCCCCTACCGGCTCGAACAAATCGGCGGTTTGGCGGCTCATGGTGCGGTACATATCAACACGGGGTAACAGGTACCCCAGCGAAAACAGGCCCAGCACGATGCGGAGCGTAGCCAGTCGTTCAGCGGGTGCCCCGGAAAACCAAAACTGGCGGAGAGTAGTCAGTAACCTGGTCATGATTGTAACGGGTTTTACTGGTTGAATGAAGAGTGCTATCGTTGTGCCACAACGTCACGCTTTACGGCACATGAACAGAGAACGGTGCTACGGGTGGGGGTTTGATCCCCCGCAAAAAAGCGATCAAATCCAAATTCGCTACGAACGACCTTCACCGTTTGTATAGTAGAGGCCAATGCGGATTCTCGTGCAAGTGCTTTTGCTACTTTCTGACAAAGCGCAGCAGGATCTTTTTTTGCCCGCTTGGCAATCGTCTTTCGCACCTGATTCATGCCACCCGTCCCGACCAGGGTGTATGGTAGATACTGCCGTTTACCGTCGGCAGCAACGCCAATCAGATAAGTCATGTCGGCTTTCCCCTGCCGGTCATGCGAAAACATTGGGTAATGCGAAAGCGGAAAACTATCCTGGGGTTTGCGAACCCAGTTGGAATGAACTGGCCAGACGACGGCAAGAATCATCAGCAGACTTAGCCCGGTAGCCAGGCGTTCGGACAGGCGATTTTTCATGATAGAAAAGAGAAAAATAAATGAGGATTTTTAGGCCGGGACGGTTGCCGTTTTAGCGATGTGCGTCTCAGACTGAAGGAAATGAT
>JANPJE010000343.1:0-1635 GCA_031425355.1 Spirosoma sp.
CGACGCGCTGGCCGAGATTCTGGCAAAAAAACGCTTCATTACGTGTCACTCCTACGTACAGTCGGAGATCAACATGCTGCTGAAAGTGGCTGATTCGCTGGGCTTTAAAGTCAATACGTTCACGCACATTCTGGAGGGTTACAAACTGGCCGACAAAATGGCGAAACACGGCGCGGGCGGATCTTCCTTTGCCGACTGGTGGGCCTACAAAATGGAGGTTCACGACGCTATTCCGTACAATGCGGCCATCATGCACCGGCAGGGCGTAACGGTATCCATCAACTCAGACGATGCTGAAATGGCCCGCCGTCTGAATCAGGAAGCGGCCAAAACCATCGAGTACGGCGGTATGACCGAAGAGGATGCCTGGAAGATGGTGACGCTCAATCCGGCGAAACTGCTGCACTTAGACAATCGGCTCGGCAGCGTTCGCGCAGGCAAAGACGCTGACTTGGTGCTCTGGAACGCCAGCCCGCTGTCCATTTACGCCCGTCCGGAAATCACGATGATCGACGGAGCGATTTACTTTAGCCTCAAAGACGAGGAACCCAAACGCGAAGTCATGCAAACCGAACGCGCCCGGCTGATTCAGAAGATGCTGACGGCCAAAGCCAGCGGTTCATCGACCACCAAACCCGCCCCAAAACGGTCGCGGATGTGGCATTGCGAAGATATTGAAGGGGTTATGGCAGAGGGGGAAGAAGGAAAATAAAACACAGAGGAACAGAGATTTACAGAGCGTACAGAGGCTCGGTGATCTCTGTGTGTAAATTAAAGGACAAATGAAAAAACTACTATTACCCATATTCACCCTGGCCGCGCTTACGAGTTACGGCCAAAATCCCGCTCCGGCAAAGCCGCAGACAAGGACTATTGCACTCACGGGCGGCACCGTTCACGTGGGCACCGGACTGGTCATTCCCAACGGCGTTGTGCTGTTCAGTAATGGGGTCATTACCAACGTCGTCGATGGGACGATTGTCCGGCTGAATCTCACGGATGTTGAGGTAATCGACGTATCGGGGAAGCACATTTATCCGGGCATTATTTCCCCGGCGTCAACAGTCGGTTTGCAGGAAGTTGGGGCTGTTCGGGCCACGGTCGATAAGCAGGAAACCGGCATTCTGAACCCGAATATCCGGTCGCTGATTGCCTATAATACGGATTCTGAAATCATCCCGACGATTCGGAACAACGGCGTTCTGCTCACGCAGGCCATGCCGCAGGGCGGTACGGTTTCGGGAAGTTCGAGCGTGATGATGGCCGATGGCTGGAATTGGGAAGATGCCGTTCTGAAAAAGGATGATGGTATCTGGCTCAACTGGCCCGCTTACTTTTCCCGTGATTTCAACATAGAGGATTTTACGACGGTCATTAAGAAAAACGAGAAACGCGGCCCGGCAATCGACGCCCTGCAAGCCACGTTTGCCGATGCGAAAGTCTATGCTGCCCAACCGACGCCCGCTGTCATGAACCTGAAATTAGAGTCCATGCGGGGCTTATTCTCGGGAAAGCAAAATTTGTATATCCGGGCGAATTACGGCAAAGACATTATCGAAGCCGTTACGTTTGCGAAGTCAGCGGGAGTAAAGAACGTAGTTATCGTTGGTGGACAACAGGCCAATCGGGCTGTTT
>JANPJE010000344.1:0-6825 GCA_031425355.1 Spirosoma sp.
CCCGTCAAAACGTGTGGCCGATACGCAGAAATGCCTGCGCGTGTCGGGCAAGCACAACGACCTGGAAGATGTGGGTTTCGATACGTATCACCACACCATGTTCGAGATGCTCGGCAACTGGTCGTTCGGGGATTACTTCAAAAAAGAAGCCATCGAATGGGCATGGGAATTGCTGACCGAGGTGTATCAACTGCCCAAAGATCGGTTGTATGTGTCTGTTTTTCAGGGCGATGAGCGCGATGGCGTTCCGTTCGATCAGGAAGCATTCGACCTCTGGAAACCCATTGTGGGCGAAGACCGTATCATTTACGGCAACAAAAAAGACAACTTCTGGGAGATGGGCGACACGGGTCCGTGCGGTCCGTGTTCCGAAATTCACGTCGATTTGCGCACGCCCGAGGAAGTAGCCGAAACACCCGGCAAAGACCTGGTCAACGCCGACCATCCACAGGTTGTCGAAATCTGGAACCTCGTGTTCATGCAGTTCAACCGCAAAGCCGACAGCTCGCTGGAGCCGCTGCCCGCCCGCCACGTCGATACGGGTATGGGTTTCGAGCGGTTGTGCATGGCCATTCAGCAGAAAAAATCGAACTACGATACCGACGTTTTTTCGGGCACGATCAACGTCATCGAAGAACTGGCGGGCATCAAATACGAAGCGGGAAAGGGAATGGGTGACCGGTCCGACGCATCGGTAGCGATGCGCGTCATTGCCGACCATATTCGGGCCGTATCGTTCGCCATTGCCGATGGATTAGTGCCGAGCAACGCCAAAGCCGGTTACGTAATCCGGCGGATTCTGCGCCGGGCCATCCGCTACGGGTATTCGTACCTGAACCTGACCGAGCCGTTCATGACCAAACTCGTGCCGACGCTGGCGATGCAGTTTGCCGACGTGTTCCCCGAACTGAACGCCCAGCGCGATTTCGTGGCTACCGTAATCCGGGAAGAAGAAATCTCGTTTTTGCGAACGCTCGGAACGGGCCTGGTTCGCCTTGACCAGATCATCGGCGATTTGACTGATAAATCGTCAACAGTTATTCCCGGCGAGACCGTTTTTGAACTGAACGATACGTTCGGCTTTCCCGCTGATTTAACCGCCCTGATTGCCCGCGAAAAAGGCCTGAGCATTGATGAGATCGGATTTCAGAAAGCATTGCAGGAACAGAAAGCCCGGTCGCGAAAAGATGCTACGGCATCGGCAGGTGACTGGATTGAACTCGTTAATGGTAGCACTGGATCGCAGTTTGTTGGGTATGACCAAACGGAATCAGAGACGACTATTACCAAATATCGGGTAGTTCAGAACAAACAGGGAACGCAATACCAGATTGTATTGGCTGAAACGCCTTTCTATGCTGAATCGGGTGGTCAGATTGGCGACACGGGGTCGCTGATTCTACTGAAAGAAAAAAAGCCTTTTTGCCTATTGACGGTTGTCGATACGAAGAAAGAAAATGACCTGACGGTTCATATCGTTGACCCGGCTTCGGCGATGGGCTTTACATCCGCGCCACACATAGAAATTCCAGGCCAGGAATGGCAGATGTATCCACCACGCACTATCAGTACTATCCTCGCTGATGGAAGCAGGATTCATAGTTGGCCTGGCGGTAAAGACATTGACAGTGACGAATTAGGCGAATACCTGAAATTAGCAGATACTATAAACGCCGAAGTAGATGCGGAGCGCCGGATGTTTACATCCAGCAATCACTCAGCCACGCACTTACTTCATGCAGCTCTACGTATTGTGCTGGGTAATCACGTAGCGCAGAAAGGCTCGTACGTTGGTCCTGATGCGCTGCGCTTTGACTTCTCGCATTTTAGCAAGGTAACAGATAAACAACTGGCTCTGGTTGAGGAGTTTGTGAACGAAAGAATTCGCGAAAACATCAAGCTCGATGAGAAGCGCAACGTACTCATCGAGCAGGCTAAAGCGTTAGGCGCGACGGCCCTGTTTGGGGAGAAATACGGCGATTTCGTTCGGGTCATTACGTTTGATCCAACCTACTCGGTCGAGCTTTGTGGCGGTACGCATGTTCCGGCAACGGGCCATATCGGCTTGTTCAAATTCACCGGCGAAGGCTCTGTATCGACTGGTATCCGGCGCATCGAAGCCAAAACATCAGCCGGAGCCGAAGCGTTGGTGAACGAGCAGATGGCAGTCGTTTCTGAATTGAAAGAATTGCTGAAAGCTCCGAAAGACGTTGTTAAAGCCGTGCAGGCGCTCCTTGACGAACGTAGTGCTTTACAGAAACAGGTCGAAGCCTTGCAAAATGAGAAAGTGCAGCAATTGAAAATCGAACTGCTGACTAAAGTGCGGGCCGTCAATGAGCATATGGTTCTGGTAGAACGGGTTGACGTTCCCTCTGCCGACGCGCTCAAGCAACTGGCTTACGACCTGAAAGCCAAAGTTGATAACCTCGCGCTTGTGCTCGGTGCCGACATCAACGGAAAACCTCAACTGGCGGTTATGCTACCCGATTCACTCATCAAAGACAGGAACATGAACGCCGGTCAGATGGTGAAGGAATTAGCGAAAAACATAAAAGGCGGTGGCGGTGGACAACCGTTTTTTGCTACAGCGGGCGGCACCGATTCGTCGGGATTAGATGCCGCTCTGGCGCAGGGGAAAGCGTTGTTAGGGTAAGCCAGTTAGATTATTAGCCTAAGCCTTATTTGCTATGCAAAATGTTCTTCATTTTCTCTTACTGCTGGTTGTCACCGCTACAAGCACTTACGCCCAAAAGCAGAACGTGGATGTACTAATTAAATCAGGTTCGCTGATTGATGTACGGACGGGAAATATCCTGACAAAGAAGCTGATTGCTATCCAAGGGAAAACAATCGTTGGGGTGTTCGATGAAGCACAACTGAAAAATTTTCAGGCGAAAACGACCATCGATGCCACAGAGAAATACATTATTCCAGGACTATGGGATATGCATGTGCATTTCGGTGGGGGAGACACGCTTATTGAGGAAAACAAAAATCTGTTACCGTTATATATTGCTCACGGGATCACGGCCATTCGGGATGCCGCTGCCGATTTGAGTTCATCTGTTCTGCAATGGCGGGATCAAATAGCGAGAGGTAGTCTGGCGGGGCCAACATTATTTACGTCTGGTCCTAAATTAGAAGGCTGTAAATCAAGTTGGGTTGGTGATATTGAAGTGAGTACGAATGCCGAAGTCGATAAAATGCTCGATTCATTACAGGGGTTGAAGGTCGATTTTGTGAAGATTACGGACAATACCATCAAGCCCGAAATCTACCTCTATATTCTACAGGAAGCTAAAAAACGGGGAATGAAAACCTCCGGACACGTCCCTTTTGCTCTAACGATGGACCAGGTTTCTTCCGCTGGTTTGGGGTCGGTTGAGCACATGGGTTATGTACTCAAAGCGGGCTCCACACGCGACAAAGAAGTGGCCGAAAAAGTGTTAGCCGGAACGCTTACCGCCCGACTGGCTTCGCCAATGGTGATGCAAAGTTTCGACGAAGCAACGGCGTTGGCTGTGTATCAGCGGATGGCTAAAAATGGAACGTTCGTTGTGCCTACACTCACCATCAGTCGGACAATTGCGTTTCTGGATCAGGACAATCATAAGCAGGATAGTTACCTTCAGTACATCGGTCAGGGATTGAAAAATACATATGCGTGGCGAGTGAACCGGATGGCTACCGATGGCCCTGATGCCATTGCCGAACGACACGCCCTCTATGAAAAAACGAGTTCGTTACTGCCACTTTTGCATAAAGCGGGCGTGACCATTATGGCCGGAACGGATGCCGGATTTCTTAATTCTTATGTCTATCCAGGTGTTGGCCTGCATCATGAACTTGGCCACTTCGTTAAAGCAGGATTAACACCGCTACAGGCCTTGCAATCGGCAATCATTCCAGGCCCCGTATTTTTAGGAAAAACAGACTTATACGGAGCCATTGCCGCTGGAAAAAGTGCTGATATCGTGCTGCTCGATAAAAATCCAATTGAAGACATTGCCGCTACCCAAGCCATTAATAGTGTTATTTTGCGAGGAACCGTCTACGATAGAAAGGCGTTGGATACGTTACTGGCTGAGGCAAAAAAGAAAGCCAGTAAGTAAGAATGACTGTATCGTCACAACCCATTGGCGTATTCGATTCGGGCTACGGCGGTTTGACCGTTCTGCGCGAAATTGTTCGGAAGTTGCCCCAATACGACTACGTGTACCTCGGCGATAATGCCCGGACGCCCTACGGCACGCGCTCCTTCGATACCGTCTATCATTACACTTTAGAATGCGTTCGTCACCTGTTCGACCAAGGTTGTCGGCTGGTGATTCTGGCCTGTAATACGGCATCCGCCAAAGCGTTACGTAATATTCAGCAATTGGATTTGCCAACGCTGGCTCCCGGTCGGACCGACGCTCGGATGGATGGTCCCGACAGGCGCGTTTTGGGCGTAATCCGTCCGACAACGGAAGTCATCGGCAACTATTCTAAAACGGGTCATGTCGGCATTCTGGCGACGCGCGGAACCGTTACGTCGGAGTCATATCGGGTTGAAATCGAAAAGTTTTTTCCGGGATTGCGGGTCTTTCAGGAAGCCTGCCCGATGTGGGTACCACTGGTCGAAAATGGTGAATACGCCAGTTTGGGAGCCGACTATTTTGTGCAGCAGCACATCGACCGGCTGTTGGCGCAATCGCCCGACATTGATACGTTGTTACTGGCCTGTACGCATTACCCATTATTGATCGATAAAATCCGCCAGTTCACGCCCGCCCAAACGACGATTTTGAGTCAGGGCGGCATCATAGCCGATAGTCTGGCGAATTACCTGATCCGCCACACCGACCTCGAAGCGCAGTGCAGCAAAAACGGTCAGCGAACGTTCCTGACCACCGATTCCCCCGACGATTTTGACCGGCAGGCAACCGTTTTCTACGGAAAGCCGGTGCAGTCAGCGCATCTGGCGTTGTAATCAGGTCAGCAGTAGTCAGGAAATGGTCAGGGGTGGTCAAGTGGTTGTCAAGAGTAGTTTGTTTCCTGACCACCCCTGACCTTTCTCTGTCCCCATTTGACTATCCATTTAAAATACGATCCGATAGCTCAAAACCGGTATTAATCCGCTGGCATAACTGGTTTTAACCGTGCCGCTGTTCGGGTCGTAATACCGGCCAAACACGTTCCGGCGATTGACGGCATTTTGTAAGTCGAGGGAGAGAGTGCGGGTTGAACGGGCGCGATTTTTCTTCCAGCTTAGTCGCACATCGGGCCGGAAATAATCGGGTAATTTGTCCGTATACGCCTGATTATCTTTGTAAACCGTTTCGCCCAAACGTTTCGACTCGGTCACATCAATGGGCGTTTCGCGGTAGCCGCCGTAATAACTCAGCTTAAGATTCAGGCCAAACACGCTCGACCCCGATACCCATTCCTTGCCAACCAGCAAACTCTGCGCGTGGCGACCATTCCAGCGGGTGTTTCGCCAAACCCCGTCCGATCCCTGGTATTCAGAATTATAAAGCGACGACGATAACAGAAAATACAGGTTGTTGCCCGACGCGGCCCGTATTAGAAACTGCTCAAGCGTCAGTTCAAGCCCGTAATTTCGCCCACGCCCGGTGTTCGTCAAGGCCCGGTCGGTGAACCCATCGAAGCGATTAATGATTGCAAACGCGTCGCGCTGATTGGCACTGACGGGAATGTTAAATAGAGACTGGTAATACGTTTCAACTTTCAGTCGCAGCGGTGGCGCGTCGCTCCGGCTGTTGAGCCGCTGGTCGTAAGCCAGTACGTAATGATGCGCGCGCGAAAAACCCAGATCTCGGTTGGATGTTGCCGAGGAGCCGTCCGCCGGGTCGGTTGGACGCACGAAATACGTCGCCGGGTTCTGCAACTGGCTGTGTAGCCCATAACCCAAACTGATTGATTTGTTGGGCGCGAACGCCCAGCGTACCGAGCCGCGCGGTTCCAGTGCCGACGTACCGTTCAGCGACAGGGACAAATAGTGCAGCCCGGCATTGATGGTCAGTTGTTCCGATAGTCGGTAATTCCACTGGCCAAAGGCTTGCATCGTGCTGGTCTGGTCGCTCACCCGGACGCGCGTCAACACCTGTTGCTGCTCCGGTTCCCACGATTTCTGCGTGAGATCATAGAGCAGTTGCGTACCAATCAGCCCGGTTCGGAACGTGTGCTGTGCATTAATTTTATACGTCAGCGTAGTCGATAAAATTCGCTTTTGCGTGATGTATGCTTCGTTATCCCGCTCCGATGCTACGTAACCGTTGGCCGGTTCCAGAACTTCACCCCGGTAGCGGTTTTCGTAACCCGAAATCAGGGCGACGGTTTTTAGCAGGGCTTTTCTGCCAATGGGCAGCGTGTGCGTGAGTCCGGCGGCACCGGTGTTGGCCCGGAAATCTTCGTTGTAACTGTCATAATCCGACTCCCATTTTGTCGAATCTGCGGGGGCGTTGATTTTGCTGCTGCTCAAGCCGCCAAAGCCGAAGAGCGTAAACGTACCGGCTTTTCGGGTGGGCAAATACACATTGAACGACAAATCCTGAAACACCCGGTCGCCGGTGCCAATATCGACGCCTAATTTCGAGATCAGCCCCAGCGTCGAGTAGCGGTAATTGACCAGAAATGAGCCAGTGTACCCTTTCGCAATAGGTCCTTCGGCGGCTACGTCTAACCCCAAAACCCCCGCCTGCACGGTGTATTCGCGTTTGGTGTTGTTGCCCCGTCGAAGCCGCAGATCGAACACCCCCGACAAGGCGTTGCCGTATTCGGCGGGGAACGCACCGGTCAGAAAATCGGAATTTGCCAGCAGTT
>JANPJE010000345.1:0-5425 GCA_031425355.1 Spirosoma sp.
CGAACGGGATTGCCAGTGAAATTGTAAGGGGACGAGAGGGACGAAGGGCCGTCATAAATTCCCTTTCTTCCCTCTCGTCCCCTTCTCCCTTTCCTCCCTTATAATTAATTCGCCGGATCTGGTGGCGTACTGGTATTATTGTCTTTCTCAGTGAACGGATACGGCAGGAAATTGCGCGTCCGTTCGGCATCGGCTTGTGGCGTCACATCGGGTCCGGGCCGGGCAAAACGGCGGCTATCTTCGAGACGGAATCCTTGGAATGCCAGTTCAATCTGCCGGTTGCGGTAGATTTGCGTTAGTACGTCCGCTGCCGTTTGTGGACCAGCATAGGCCGCTAAACCCGCGCCTACACCCCAGGCATCCTGCGCTGCCGTTTTGGTCAGTACCTTGTTCAACTCCGTTACGGCATTGGTAAGGTCGTTTTTACGTGCGTATCCCTCCGCCCGAATCAGGAGCATCTCCCCCGGCAAATAAACTGGAATTGGTGCGCCGTTGGCGGTGTAAAAACCTGTGCCGAGGTTCTGTGTAGCCGTCGCACCCGTCCGGGTATAGAAGGCAATCCGCCGATCTGCCGCGTCGGGAATAAGTGACCCCGACAGGCCGAGGTTGGCGTTGGTCGGTGCGAATACGTTCACGTTGCTGAATGCACTTTCGAATACTGGATTGCGCGTGTTATCGTCAAAGGAAAACGACGATTTAACGGTTAAATTCACTCGTCCGGCAGCGGCAATAGCCTTGTCATAATCACCAACGAACAGTGCATAGCGGGCAATCAGTGCCTGAATCGTGTTGGGAATGTCGATACCTGCTGGTACACGGCCCAGAAATGCCGCCGATGGTGGTGTTGTGCCGACCAGTGTAGCGGCTGTTTCCAACTGCTGAATGGCCGAGCGAAGCAACTGTTCGCGGCCAACAAACGGCGCGTTCGTGCCGGTAGCAACGGGAGCCTGCTGGAAAAACTGGGCTGTTGTTCCGAGTGACAGCGCCTTGAAAATCGACGCGTAGGCCACAATGCCGCTACGTAGTCCAGGATCGGTAACAACGCGGTCGGCGTTGGCCAGCACGATGTCGGCGGTGGCGCGGGTCAGTTGCGCACTGGTCCAGAGGTTCCGAATCAGGGCGTTGGAGCCTTGTACACTCTGGAAACCCTGTTCCATGAACAGCTCATCGGTGTTACCGGCGTTCAACACGCGCAACTCACGCGTGGCCAGACCACTGGCGGCTACGGCGTTATAAATGGTGCCGGCCCGCCCGGAGGTGTATCGAAACTGTAGCCCGTTAACGAGCGTCACCAGTCCATCAGGTGAGTTCACAACCTGTTGTTCACTGGCCGCACTGGGGTTCAGATACTCCTGATTACAAGCATTTTGCGTTAGCGTCAGTGCCAGTAGGGAGATTACTATAATAAGTCTTTTCATGTGTCTGATGTATTTGCTACATCCCTGCCTTTTCGTTCCAGCGGCTATCTGCCATTGTGAAAAAAGCTGGGCGTATATTAGAATGAAGCGGACAATTGAAGTTGGTACGTACGCGGAATCGGCACGTTGCCAAAATCAACACCGCGAACCAGATCGGCATTACCACCCGAATTGGTTTCAGGATCGAAGCCATTGTACTTATCCCAGGAAATAAGGTTGCGGCCAATCAGGGCGATGTTGAAACTATTTAGCCCCTTTACGAAATTGGGGAGCCGGTAGTTCAGGGCCACTTCACGCAGTTTCACGAAGGAGCCGTCATCGACCCGAAACTCACCAATTGGCCCGATGGCGAAGATGTAGCCGCGTTTCAGCGTACCCCGCATTTCCTGTTCCGTGAGTGTTCCAATGCCCACGTTCTCACGCGTCCGTTTATCCGCATTGAACACCTGATTGCCCTGTACCGCATCGATCATGAAGCGCAACGATAGCTGTTTATATGTTACGTTCGAGGCAAACGAGCCGGTCCATTTCGGATTTGGGTCGCCAATTATTTTGCGGATAAACGTACCGGTTGGTTGTCCTTCAGGGGTTCGCTGAGGAGTATAGTCGATGCTGGCCGTCGTTTGCGTACCGCGCTCGCGCTGGGGCAGACCTTCAGACGTTAGCAGCAATGAACCGTCTGGATTGCGGGCGTACGGAAACTCGAAAAATACGCTGGCAGGCTGCCCTTCGAGTAAGAACACCGGCGCACCCGATACCGTCGAAATTTCGATACGCGGGCTGCCGAGTGTAAGAATCTTATTGCGGTTGCGGTTGAAAATCAGCGTGAAATCCCACGAGAAATCCTTCGTTTTCACCGGTGTTACGTCCAGCATAAGCTCAATACCCCGGTTTTCCATCGTGCCTACGTTATTGATAATGCCGGTGCCGCCTGTTGACGGAGCCAGCGTCCGGTTTACCACTAAATCACTGATCTGCTGGTTGTAAGCCGTTGCAGTCAGGGTGATGCGGTTGTTCAGGAACGACATATCAACGCCCCCTTCGAGTTCGGTCATCCGCTCGGGCCGAACCGCCGGGTTCGCCAGTGTAGACGATGGAATGATGGTGTTACGACCTAAAAACGCAATAGGCTGGAATTGCCAGAACCGGCTGTATGAACCAATTCCCGACAGGTTGCCCGACGCGCCGTAGCTGGCCCGTAATTTAAGATCGCTCCAGATGTTGTTGAGCGACGATTTCTTCCAGAAGTCAAGGTCCGACAGCACCAGCGATCCACTTAGTTTTGGGTACGTCTGGTTAGTTTCGGAAGGCGAGAATTTGGAGGAAGCATCGCGCCGGAGTGCACCCGTCAAAAAGGCGAGGTTACGGTAGGCAATGGTAGCCTGACCAAAGTAGCCACTCAGATTGAAGCGGTCGAGTCCGTAGCCCAACTGGAATGTTGTGCTGGAGGCACCGCTCACCGTTTCAATGAACGGGGCGAGGTTCTGGCCTTCGTTTCGGCTGAAATCGGAGCGGCTAAACTGGTAGTTGTAGCCCGCAATTAAGTTCAGTTTGAAATCATCCGTCAGATACCGTTCGTAGCCAACCGTTACGTCGGAGTTGAGCAACATGACCTGATTTGTAGCGTTACCGGCATACCCAAAGGGATACCGTTCGAGGGGTAAACCTGCTGTTGCCTGATAAGGGTAAGGCCGGATGTAGTTTTTGCCAAACTGTCCATACGTGTCGACGCCTACAATCCAGTCAACACTCAGACCTTTTAGCGGAGTCAGGTTGAGTTGCACATCGCTGATGGTACGGTTTACCGCCTGCGTGAAACTCATGTCCTCGATGGTCGAGAGCGGGTTCACGCGGGTTGGCTCGACGGCCTGTAGGTTACCCGCTCCATCGCGCTGGGTAATATCCCAGATGTTATTGGTGATGTTGACCGAGTTCATTGGACTGTAGAACACGTTGCCGTTGGCCTTCTCATTCGAGAAACTGTTCGAGTAGCTCAGTCCCGCCGATAGTTTAGCCCAGGTGGTTAGCCGCTGATCGAGCCGGGCGCGGAAGTTGTAGCGCGTAAAATCGGTGCCTTTGATAATGCCCTGATTTTTCAGATAGCCAAATGACACGTAGTAATTGGTATTGTTGGCTCCCCCCGAAACGGCCAGTGAGTTATCCGTGCCGTAGCCGGTGCGGAAAATCTGGTCGAAGTAATTATACCGCGTAACATCAACTAAGTTCGTTGCCAGTTGCGTAGTAGCTCCATCGCGCACCGTGCCAATGGTTGTGGTGCCGGGATTCGCTGCGATTTGAGCCGCCGAGACACCGCCAATGGGGTGCAGCCGAAGGCCGGGGAAACCAAACTGTTTGTTCAGCGTGCCGAGTGGTACATTCTTGCGTAACTCGTTGACATTGAAACTGGTTGTGAACGAAATGCGGGGCGCACCCGTTTGACCGCGCTTGGTGGTAATCAGCACCACGCCATTGGCGGCCCGCGAACCGTATTGGGCAGCCGCAGCCGCACCGTTCACAACGTTGATACTGGCAATGTCGTTGGGATTGAAATCGGCCAGACGGTTTTGTCCCGCATTCGCTCCGCCAATCTGCCCGCCCGCTGCCAACTGCGATACGTTGTCGCTGGCATTGCTCACGATTACTCCGTCGATAATATAGAGCGGGTCCGATGAGCCGGAGAGTGATTTCACCCCGCGCAGCCTGACGGAAATACCGCCCGCCGGGTCACCGGAGTTCTGGGTGATTTGCGCCCCCGGCACTTTGCCTTGAAGCGCGTTAATCAACCCGCCCGTGCCGGTCTGCGTCAGTTCCTGCCCTTTAATGGTGGTAATGGCATTGCCAAACTGCCGACGCGGTCCCGACAATGTCGACGCGGCCACAATGACTTCATCAAGCGTCTGGTTTTCTTCGGCCAGCGTTGCATTGACAACGACGGATTCCTGATTGCCCAGATTAACAACTTGATCCTGAGATGTGTAGCCTATCGATGAAAAGGTTAGCGAGTAGGAACCGGGCGCGACAGTAACGCCCAACGTATAGGAGCCGTCGGCAATTGACGTAGTGCCGAGTTGTGTGCCGCGCAGTAGGGCCGTCACACCGGGAATGCCCTGGCCGCTGGCATCCGTAACGCGCCCCTTGAGCGTATAGCGACTATTCTGTGCAACTGCATTCGCACAAAACAGTAAGGAGAGCCAAAACACCCACATGTAGCGGGTACGTTGACGAATAGGAAAGTACCAATTGGTCATAAGAAATTAAGTTTGCCGGTACGATTAGTGAAAATTATTGTCTAAGCCCGAAATATACTTATAAAAAAGCCATCAATAACACCATATACGTCATTTGTAAACAAACAGGCCCACTAATGAGCTATTCATGACTATTCAGCCCACCAACAGAATTACGGGCAAAAACTAATGTATTTGCGTCAGGTTGCGTCTGGTCTTAATTCCGTCTCAATAACCCCAATTTTTGTATTTTTGGTGTTTTATATCAAGAACTTCATACATGACTACTCTGCTTAAAATCGTACGGCTTACTGGCTTGGCAGTATTGCTCAACGGGGTTTTGTTGACCTCAATCGCTCAGGCGCAATCCAAACAGCGATACACCAATCTTCAACAGGCTATCTTTTCGGGTGGGCAGCTTAACGGTTCAACCGGGCCGCGCTCAGTAAACTGGATTGAGGGCGGCAACAAATTCTCGTTTACCGATGGGCAGAATATCATCAAAACGCTGTCGCCGAAAGATCAGGCAGAGACTGTTGTGTTTGATGGCAGCCAGCTAAAATTTCCCGGCACCGACAAGCCGTTCGCGTATGGTTCGTTTCAATGGTCGAAAGACTCAAAGAATATCCTGTTTCAAAGCAACTTTCGGCCCGTTTACCGCCGGTCGGGTGTATCGGATTACTACGTTTATTCGGTAACTGATAAAGCATTGAAACTCGTGGCAAAGGATGCCCAAACCGCCGAACTCGCGCCCAACGGCCAGCAGGTTGGTTATGAGCG
>JANPJE010000346.1:0-14750 GCA_031425355.1 Spirosoma sp.
GCCGTTTCGGCTACGTTGTGGCCTGTGTTCAGCAACTCAGCGGCTTTACGTAACCGGTACTGACGAATCAGGTCGGCGGGCGGCATCTGAATCAGGCTCTGCACTTTCCGGTACAGGGTTTTGCGGTTCATGGCCAGCTCGTCGGCCAGCCAGTCCACGCCGATGGTCGAGTTGTCTAAGTTCTGGTCGAGAAGCCCATAAACCCGCATCAGAAACGGATCCGTTACTTCGCGACTCGGCTCGGCCTGTAAAGCAGGGGTGGCCTCCGGCAGTGCAAATTGCTGCTGGTAATGTTCACCCAACTTTTGCTGGCGGGTAATCAGGTTGTGCAGCCGCAACCGCAACTCGTCAATACTGAACGGCTTGGACAGGTAATCGTCGGCTCCTTGTTGAAGCCCCTCAATCCGGCTGGGCTGGGCGGCTTTGGCCGTGAGCATCACCACGGCGATATGATCCGTATCGGGATGGCTTTTGATACGACGGGTCAGTTCATAGCCATCCATGCGGGGCATCATCACATCGGTAATGACAATATCGGGCAGTTCGGTTTGAATCAATGCCCAGCCCGCTTCGCCATCCTCCGCTTGCAGAATGTGGTACGAAGCCGACAGTTCACCCACCAGAAACTCCCGCAGTTCATTATTATCTTCTACGATCAAAACCCGGAGTACCGGATAGCCCTCCCCGGCGGGACTGGTGACGGCCACCAGACTACGGGCAGGCAGCGGCTCATCAACAGCGAATTTGGGTGCCCACCGGCTAATGTTGGGAACATCAACGGCCGTCGATACCGGCTGGACAGGCAGCGTCAGCCGGAAGGTGGTCCCTACCCCCACCTCGCTTACAACCGTGATTGTACCCTCCAGCAACCTGATCAGTTCATGAACCAGTGCCAGCCCAATACCGGTGCCTTCATACGCGCGGGTGCTGGACGTATCGGCCTGATAGAACCGGTCGAAAATATGCGGAAGCTGGTCGGCAGCAATGCCAATCCCCGAATCAACCAATTGAATGGCCACCGCCGTCATCTCGCCGTTCGTCCGGATGGGGGTGACCGTAAGCGTTACGGAACCGTCCGCTTCGGTAAACTTGAGCGCATTTGATAACAGATTGGTCAGAATTTTTCCCCATTTATCGGCATCGAACACGTACGCCTGATCGGGCATACTATCGACTATACAGGTGAGCGTTATGCCTTTTTGCTCCGCCATCCGCCGAAACACCCCCACAATCGGGTGAATAAAGTCGGGTACGTTCCCCTGCATCAGGGAAACAGCCATGTAGTTCCCCTCCAGTTTGGACAGGTCCAGCAACTGATTGATGAGTCGTAAGAGCTGCTCGGCATTACGGTGTACCAGCGTCAGCATCGGCCGGTCAAACCGGCTTTCCTGAAGCAGTTTCTCCACCGGCGATAGAATCAGGGATAAAGGCGTGCGAAACTCGTGGGTGATATTGGAGAAAAAACGCGTCTTCAGTTCATCAACAGCTTTGAGTTGTTCGGCCTCCCGCCGGTTAAGGACCAGTTCCTGCCGTTGCCGGAGCCGATTGGTGTAAAACCGGATATACCCCCAGATGGCCCCGGCGGTTAACAGTACATACAATCCATACGCCCACCCCGTGGCCCACCAGGGGGGCGTAACGATCACCTCAACCGACGCTTCATTCCTGGACCAGAACCCGCTGCTGTTGGCGGCTTTTACCCGGAACGTATAGGTGCCCGGTGCCAGACTGGTGTAGGTCGCTACGCGACGGTTCCCGTTCTGAACCCAGTTCGGATTGACGCCAACGAGCTGATAGGCATACTGATTTTGACCGGGCTGTTCGTAAGCCAGAGCCGCAAAGCCAATCGACAGCATGTTCTCATCGTGTTTCAGCCGAATGACGTGGTCGGTCATGGGCCGGGGCTGATCCATGACCGTCAGGTCGGTGATATAGACCGGGAAAGGGCGGGTGTCATCAAGAATCTGATTGGGGTTGAATTGAACGATGCCGTTCTCGGTCCCGAAAATCAGTTGGTTGGCTTGCCGAAAGACGGCGTTATGCTTAAAATCATTACTGGGTAAGCCATCCGACACTTCATAGGTATGAATCGCCCGGGTGATGGGGTCAACCCGGCAAATTCCTTCATTCGTACTGAGCCAGAGCTTCCCCGACGGATCACTGGTAATCCCCACGACGCTGGTGCCGGGTATGCCCTGTTCCCGGGTGATTACCGAAAATACACCCGTTCGCCAGTTAAACCAGTGTAAACCGCCCAGATGGGTACCAACCCAGATGGTGCCTTTCTTATCTTCGTGAATGGACAGCACCTCGTTGGTGGTCAGTTTTCCTTTACCCCCCGCCATGTAACGGACAACCTGACCCGTTTTCGGACTCAACCGACAGATGCCTAACTGGTTAACCAATATCCATACCTCCCCGAACTGGCTCACCATCAGCCCATAAATGGCCTTTTCGGGAATGCCGCCCGTATCACCGGGTTTGTCTTTATAGTAGGTGTATTGATGCGTGCGCGTGTTGAACGAGGCCACACCGCCATCGCCCCCCATCCACAGATTTTCTGCCGGCTTACCGTCCAGATACTGTATATCAAGAAATTGGGCCGGAATTTGGGACGGATATCGGGTGTATTGACCGGATGTCTGATCCAGGTGGTATAACCCATCGTTGGTACCGAACCAGATCCCATCCGCCCCGTCGGAGAGGAAACTATTGACCGGATTCGTGTGGGTCCCAGTCCAGCCAAACTTGTCAAGCGGAATACGTTCGAGCTGCTGATTTGGGGATAGTCGATAAACCGTGGATTGATTACTAAACCAGAGCTGCCCCCGCTTATCCCTGAATACCGCGTTGGCTCTATTTTCAGGCATAGTGGCCATGCGCTCATTGGACTTCACCCGATACACGGCAAAAGGTTTTGTGTTGACCGCCTGCCGGTCAATGCCGTTATCGGTGCCTACCCAGAGCATACCCGCCCGGTCGTGGTAGACCGCCTGTGCGTTGCTGCTGGCAAGGCCTTTCGACAGATTCGGGTCGGTCTGGTACGTAACGACTTTATCCGTAACCGGATCAATACCCTGCAGCCCATTCGTCGTACCCACCCACACGATACCGGACGAATCCCGATGGATCGTATTGCGCCAGATATACGGATTCAGTTGTCCACCCGCATTGTAAGGGACCGGGTTCCAGGGCTGGTGACGAAGATCCAGTTTAAACACACTGTAGCCTGCGGTAGATGCCCCAATCCAGAGTACGTCTTCTTTATCGAGATAGAACGACAGAAAAGAGGGTTGAGGACCCGTCAGGCCGGGAACAGGCACGAGCGTATACCGCCCGGTTGCCCGGTCAAGGAGGTAAAGTCCCTGATGAGAGGCTACCCAAAACCGATGCTGATGATCTTCAAACGCCGTTTTGATGGGCATTTCAGCCTTGGGTGAGGGATAAAGCCTGAAGTGATGTCGTGCCGGGTTATAGCTGGCCAGTCCCGCAAACGTACCGATCCAGAGCAGGTTCTGACTATCTTTATAAATAGTAATCTGGTTATTCCATTGGTTAGCGTTGGCACCCTTAATCGGGTGTGGCGTAACAAGCCCGGTTTTCGTGTTTATTTCATGTAGGCCGCCCCCTTCCGTGACCGCCCACAACTGGTTGACGTCGCCCTCGCATAAACTCGTAATGATACTATTCTGAAAACTATGGGCGGGTTGGCGGGGGTTCGGCTGAAACACGGTACAACTGGCACCGTCATATTTAGTCAACCCCTCATGGGTACCGAACCACATGTAGCCATCCCGATCCTGAAGAATACAGTTTATTGAATTACTGGACAGCCCGTCCTTAATAGAGAGATGCTCAAATTGATTGGCGATGGGATACTGGCGAGACTTTTTTTGAGAAGTAGTTGAGGGATGATCCGATTGGGCAAACCCCTCCATGAGCAGCAGGAGCAGGAACAGCAGGAGAAGGTATGAGCGCATTTTAACGGCTAAACGAGTACGGTAAGCGACGCTAAATCTAAGTATATATACTCATTTTTTATACATTAAAGTAACTATTTTCACACAAATTATATAGAATTACCAAAGGGAGTTACCAAACCGTAAACGTCACCTAATTCGAGGTGCCATTTCAGCCCATATACACCTACACGTATTAAAGAACTTTATTAAGCTTGTCTATACTTATCAGGAGATGGCACATGGGCCGTACACCAGCCCTAAGGATAGTAAGCCTTTGGAGAGGCTCACTTTTTGAATCAAGCTGATTAGTGTTAGAGCGTAAAGCCCTCAAAATAAATTGATTAGCTTCTTTCTATTTATCGTACTCTATTAGTAGCAATACGATCTGGTAAACTAAATTGGTCTTATTGGAATCAGGTTGACTGACTCCAATAAGACCAATAAACATAATCAAAACGGTCTGATAAATCGGGACACTGCCCTGTACCCTACTCTACTGCCTGCTCGTTAACCGGCCTAATTAATCAGTACAGAGCGATATAAATCCATGTGCTTGATGATCTCGCCCGTTCCTTTTACCACCGCCTTCAGGGGATCTTCGGCTACATGGACGGGTAATTTGGTTTTTGACGACAACCGCTCGGCAAGCCCGTGCAGCAGCGCGCCCCCGCCAGTCAGATGAATCCCATTGGTGTATATATCAGCCGATAGTTCGGGAGGGGCCATCTCCAGAGCTTTCAGGGTTGCCTCTTCGATTTTAGACACCGATTTTTCCAGGGCGTAGGCTATTTCACTATAGGTCACCTTAATCTCTTTGGGAATACCCGTCATTAAGTCGCGGCCTCGAACGGCGCAGTCCGCCGGTGGATTGATTAGTTCTGAAAGGGCGGAACCAACTCCTACCTTAATCTGCTCGGCAGATCGTTCACCAATGAACAAATTATGTTCCCGCCGAATATAATCCACGATATCCTGCGTGAATACGTCCCCCGCTGTCCGGATGGATTGTTCACAGACAATGCCCGACAAGGCAATAACCGCAATCTCGGTGGTTCCGCCCCCAATGTCGACAATCATCGTGCCATTGGGTTGGGTAATATCAATGCCGATGCCAATAGCTGCGGCTAATGGCTCATAAACCATGTAAACTTCTTTAGCCCCGGCATGGTCGCACGAGTCTTTGACGGCTCGCTTCTCAACCTCTGTGATACCGGAGGGAATAGAAACCACCATTCGGTGAGAGGGGGCGAAGCGGGAATTGGGGCTTTGGAGCCGTTTGACCAAGCCGCGAATCATCAGCTCGGCAGCCGTGAAATCGGCAATGACCCCGTCTCTCAGGGGGCGAATGGTCTTAATATCCTGGTTGGTCTTTTCGTGCATTTGCCTGGCCTGATGGCCGATAGCCATCACCTTGCCGCTGAGCCGGTGGAGGGCAATAATCGACGGCTCATCGACCACAATCTGATCCTTATACATAATCAAGGTATTAGCCGTACCTAAATCAATGGCAATATCGCTGGTAAAGAAATTAAACAAGTGCATAGAGGGATAACGCGAAATAAGTGGATGCAAGTACAGTGTTTTTTTGTTTATACCTGCATCGTTTCACCCGATCACAACAAACTACATTACCCATCATGGCTAACGTAGCGTCTCAGCACCAGATAGAGACGCGTGCCGATAGTCGCTGTGTCGATCACTCAACTAACCAAATCACTTGCCTGCACGTTCGTCTTCACCCCCATTTGATCATCAGGGCGTCCTTTAGAGACATCATCCGCCAGCGTGTACCACCGCAGCGGACTGGTAATCTGGAACGGGTACTCAGTCGCCGGGGGAATGGTTGCCCAGTCGTTCAGGGCCTGCCGGGCGATGGAATGGGCCTGGTCCAGGTAGCGGCTACATTCAACGACCCGATCAGCGCCTTCGGTCGGCGCTGCCTCATAGTCAAGGCAATCACCCAGTGAGCGAAGGGGCGTACAGTAGCCGCGCCAGTGCCAATGCCCCTTCCGCGCATCAAATGCATAGGCCTTCAATAATTTCCATCCGTGGGTGGCTACCCACAGCACAGCATCGAGAAGAAAGGTGAATTCCGCTTCGGGAATGAAATAATTAAAATTTAACCGGACCCAACCCGGCTTGATACCGCCGTGACCACGCGCCAGTTCAACCATGTAAGCCTGAGATTTAGCTTCGCTGATGGCAAACAGATCATGGCCATAAGGACCCGCGCAACTACACCCCCCACGTGCCTGAATACCAAACAGGTCGTTGAGCAGGGTGACCACAAAATTATGATGTAAAAATCGACCGGCACAACGAATCTGGAAGGAGACAACGCCCAACCGGGGCACTTCCGTGTTGCCAAGGATGAATACATTCGGGTGCTGATTTAATTGAATCAGGGCGCGGCCAATGTAGGTGCATTCCCGGTTTTCGATGTACTCCGTGCCGATGGCGTCTTTAAGCTGGAAGACGAGTCCCGCCCGGATTGAGTCCAGAATGGCCGGGGTTCCCCCTTCCTCGCGCGTCTCCAGGTCGGTCACGTAGCGCTGCTGCGTTTTGGTGACGAACTCGACCGTTCCTCCACCCGGACAAGTCGGGACTGCCGTATCAAAAAGATGCTTTTTAGCGACTAGAATACCCGGTGTACTGGGCCCGCCAATTAGTTTATGTGCCGAGATAAACACGGCATCCTTATTGGCCAGTCCCCCCGGATTCATGTCGATTTTCAGATAGGGAGCACCGGCGGCATAATCCCAAAAGGACAGCGCCCCGTACTGGTGCAGCAGAGCCGTGATTCGCTCCACAGGCGCCAGGATACCCGTTACGTTCGAGGCAGCCGAAAAACTACCAATCAGCCGCCGGTTGGGGTATTGTTGAAGTTTATCTTCCAGAACTGCCAGATCCATCAGGCCCTGCGTATCGACCGGAATAGAAACCACTTCAAAGGCCCCCTCCCGCCAGGGAAGCAGGTTGGAGTGATGTTCGTAGGGCCCCAAAAAAACCACCGGTTTTTGGGGCTGATGGCGATACTCTTTTTCCAGTCGGCAGACGACCTTATCAATGGCGGAGGTGGAGCCTGAGCCGCAAAATAACAGGAGGTCATCGGCCCCGGCGTGGACAGATTGTTTAATTATCTGCCGGGCTTGTTCCCGGAAATGCCCCGTCTGCCGACCGGTAAATGTGGCTTCGGTGTGCGTATTGGCGTAGGTGGGCATCACGACCTCCTGCAAATACGCTTCGATAAAGGTTAAGGGTTGCCCAGAGGCAATATAATCGGCATAGGTAATCAGGCGCTCACCAAATGGACCGGGAATGCGTCGGTGGAGGCCGCATTGGGCCTGGTAAATGCGTTGTGCCAGTTTGTCCTTGAGCGCGTTGGCTGTTTCCATACCTCTGATGATGAAGCATTAACCGGTTGCTTTCCTGATAGTAACCATCCGGAGTCAACCAATGGCGAACAGGCTGTTTACACGCGCTAAAAGGACACCCTCACCCCTACTGCTACGTTGTGTCAGGCCACCCCGATCGTTTACGAGACAAACCTAACCGTTGGCCATTCACCGGCCAATAGTACTAAAGGACTACTTTTCAATTTGGTACAAGTGGCTGAATCGCTACGTCGTCGTTAATCAGCTCACGGTTTAGGGCGGCTGCGGCTGTTCCGCCATTCGCGCTGGCAACGGCCAACTGACGCAACCGCGAACTATTGTCGCCAGCCGCAAATAGACCCGGTACGCTGGTTTCGCCCAATATATTCACCTCAATCAGCCCGGTATCTGTAAGGGCACAACCCATCTGCTGAGCCAGATCGGAATGCTGCCGGAAGGGCAAGGTGGCAAACAGGGCGGTCAGGGCAAACTCGCTTCCATCGCTAAATTCAAGAGCAGTCATCAACCCGTTCTCGTGGCGGATGCGTTGAATTGGCTTCTCCACAACGGGCACGTTCAACCCCCGAATAGTGTCACGCTGCGCATCGGTCAGAAAAACGGTACCGTTGGTGAACAGGGTAAGGTTTTTGCTCCAGTGCCGGATGAGCGGCACCTGCATCATTACGTGATCGGGGTGGGCCAATACGCCCAACGGCTGCCCCTGAACCTCATAACCGTGACAATATGGGCAATGCAGCACCGACCGGCCCCAGCATTCGGCAAAACCGGGCAGCGGGGGCAGCAGGTCTTCGACACCCGTTGCGAGCAGGACTTTTCGTGCCTGAAAAGTCGCCTGCTGATCGGTGGTCAGACTGAACCCGGCGTCGCTTTTAGTGAGCGAAACAACCTTGCCGTTCATGAACGTTACGGTCGGATAGGCCAGTGCCTGTTGGCGGGCAATAGCCGTAAGTTGGGCGGGTGTTTCCCCATCGCGGGTCATAAAGCTGTGCGAATGGGGTGTTTGCCGGTTGCAGGGTTTCCCGCTGTCGATAACCAGCACCGTACGTAATGAACGGCCCATCACCAGAGCCGCGCTCAGCCCGGCCACACTACCACCAACAATAACGACGTCATATTCTGATTGAGATTTCATAAGCTAAAACAAATGGGGTGTATATTTGCAACGTTGTTGCAAATATACACCCCATTTGTTACAAAAAGTTGCCGGACACCAAAAAATAGTCGGTCCGACAGTGACTGGTTTTTCAACCAGCCTATACCTGAACTACCGCTTCGGGTACGTCAAAATCCGTTGCGGTGGACACTGCCTTCCAGTTTTCCAGATCGTTCTGAACAGCGTTGATCTTGGCATAAGCACCATTGTAAGCATCCTGACCCAGAAAGAGATGCAAAGGTGGGTTAGGCACGTCGGTGATATGAATCATGGCCGCTGCCGCTTTTTCGGGATCGCCGGGCTGATTGCCATTAATTTCCGATTGGTGGGCCTGCTGCGTCTGCCGCACCGATTTGTAGGTATCAATCGCGTTTTCGGACGTTGCGAACGAGCCTTCCGTCAGGAAACTGGTCCGAAAATAGCCGGGCGACACAATGGTTACGTTCACCCCAAATGCAGCCACTTCGGCGGCTAATGACTCAGAAAGTCCCTCTACGGCGAATTTAGTGGCACAATAGCTGCCAAAGCCGGGAAAACTGCCGAGGAAACCCCCGATGGAGGAAATGTTAAGAATATGCCCGGACTGCTGTTTTCGCAGGTGCGGCATCACGTGGCGAATCACGTTCAGCGTGCCAAACACGTTGACGTCGAAATTGGTACGCACTTCCCGGTCGTTCAACTCTTCCAGTCCGCCTACTAACCCATACCCGGCGTTGTTAACCACTACGTCGATGCGCCCGAACCGTTCCACGGTGGCCCTGACCGCATCGGCGACGCTTGTTTCCGTTGTCAGGTCAACGGTTAGGGGCAGAAAGCGGGCATCGTTCGTGCCGACGGCCCGACGCAGTTCATCGCTGTTCCGCGATGTGGCCGCGACCGGGTTGCCCTGTTGCAGCAGTTGGTTGACTAAGGCAAGTCCGAAACCCTTCGAGGCCCCCGTGACAAACCATACTTTTTTGTTATTCATTTGTTTTTCTGTTTGATGGACACAAAAGTAGATTGGAATCGAGGTCAGTGGCTTTCGGCATTCAAACCAATACTTACCAAATTCAAACAGCACGGAAGGCAGACGGATTCAGATTCGTGTGCTTTTTGAAGAAATAAGTAAAGTGAGCCGGTTCGTCGAAGCCTAAGCAGTAGCTGATTTCAGCGATGTTCCAGTCCGTGTGTTTCAGCAAAGCCCGGGCCTCGCTAACAACCCGCTCAGCAATGTGCGCAGTCGTGGTTCTGCCGGTCGTTTCACGAATCGAGCGATTCAGGTGATTGACATGTACGGATAATTGACGGGCAAAGTCACTGGCCGAGCGGAGTTTAAACCGTTGCGCGGGCGATTCGATGGGAAACTGCCGCTCCAGCAACTCCGTAAAAACAGCCGCAATCCGGGATTTAGCGTTCGGGTGCTGGTAGAGGCTTTCGGAAGGTTGCCATTTCAGGGCCGTATGAATCAGTTCGGTTATGTAAGTACGAAGCAGCACGTATTTGTACTGATAATCAGAATTAATCTCCGCAATCATCTTCTCAAAAAGATCACTGATTGCCTGATTTTGCCCTTCGTCGAGCAGGTAAGCAGGTTTGCCACCTACCTTAAACATGGGCAGTTCATGCAGACTGCCCCGAAGTTCTTCGGTGAAAAAGGCTTCTTTAAAGATGCAGAAAAAGCCGTTTATGTCATCCGAGCGGGGTTCCCAGGCGTAGGGCACCTGCGGATTGAAAAACACTAAGCTTGGCCCTTCCGTCCTGATGCTTTTATCGGCATAGTGGTAGACGCTTTCTCCCCGAACGAGACTGATCTTATAAAAGTCACGGCGGTTGTACTGCACCGGAACCGCCCCAGCTCCCACGCAGTCTTCCAGGCGAAACACATTGACGTGGCCGATGTCCTGTTTCAGGTTACCGGGTAGCCAGTTAAATTTATGCTGGTAAAAATCTTCAAGTGATTCGGTCGTTACCATGGAGCAAAGTTACTCGATTCAAACCAACCATGACAATAAATGTAGTCGCTATCAATAGCACCGAGCACGAGACGTACCGGATGCTATTGACAGCGACTACGAACACGGATAATCGGTCAGGCCATTAAACCGGACGGGTTCACCGATTAAATGGATGACCCAGCCAGAGCAGCAGCAGCGGAACCAGCAGGAAAGGCACTTCGATGAGGGCCGCCCGGAGGTTGTCACTGTTGAGGGCAAACGCAATAATCACCACGAAGAGCAGCGCACTCAGCAGATTGCCCACAAAAAACGTACGGGGAAACAGCACCAGCACACCAGCCAAAACCGAGACTACGGCCAGCCCGAAATGGATGGATTTACCAATCCCGATCCCGGTCATTAGCTGAACGGCTTCCGGCCGGGGGTTGCCCGTCAAACTGCCCCAGCTATGCCGGATACTCATGACCGTTGTGAGCAGAATGAGGAGTCCGCTGACGATTTTCAGTATCATAGTCGCCTTGTCTGATAACGGATTACAGGTGTATGCCGCCCGATACTTCGATCCGCTGACCGTTGATCCACCGGGCTTCGTCGGAGCACAGGAACACCACTACCCCGCCAATATCGTCGGGAAGTCCTACCCGGCCCAACGCCGTTTGCGAAGCTATCTGGTCATTTAACTGTTGGTTGTCGCGCACCATGCCTCCGCCAAAGTCCGTTTCGATAGCACCCGGAGCCACTACGTTAACCGCAATGCCGCGTTCTCCTAATTCTTTGGCTAAATAGCGGCTGAACACCTCTATTCCACCTTTCATAGTAGCATAAGCCGACGAGCCAACGTACGAAAAACGCGCCAGCCCCGACGAAATGTTGATGATACGGCCACCGTCACGAAGCAATGGCAACGCCTTCTGGGTCATAAAATATACGCCCTTCAGATGAATAGCTACCATCTGGTCGAACTGCTCTTCTGTCGTATTTGCAAAAGGAGCGTACAGACCCGTACCGGCATTATTAATCAGAAAATCGAAGTGATCGGTAGCAAAGGTGGTCTGCAACGTACTGGCTACCTGTGCATAAAAAGCATCGAAACCCGCTGCGTCGGCGGTGTTGAGTTGCAGAGCCACCGCCTGCTGACCGAGGGCTTCCACTTCGGCAACGACGGCCTGTGCTTCGTCCTGTTTGCTGTTGTAGGTCAGGATTACGTTGATTCCTTTTTTGGCCAAACTCAGGGCCATGTTTTTGCCTAAGCCCCGGCTCCCGCCGGTCACTAAAGCAATTTTTGGAGTTGTTGACATGAAATGGAGCTATTTAATCGCCGAATTGCGATGCACAAAGGTGGGAGATGCAGGCAGAAAGTCGTTTATAAATAGCAATCCATTGTTTATAAAATTCAAATCATGCAGGCATCGTCCGAAAGGCGACCGGCGAAAACGACGTTTGTTTTCGAAAGAAGTTGGAGAAATAAGCCACCTCGTCAAATCCTAAGCTGTAGGCAATTTCAGAAACGTTCCAGTCCGTTTGTTTCAAAAGCACTTTGGCCTCCTGAACGACCCGACCGCTGATGACTTCGGTGGTGGTGCGGCCCGTATTTTCTTTCAGTACTTTGTTGAGGTGGTTGACGTGAATGGCCAGCCGGTCGGCATAGTCTTTAGCCGTACGCAGGTGAAGTTTTTGCTGCGGAGTACCGATAGGAAACTGCCGCTCCAGCAGTTCGATGAACAGCGATGTTACCCGAGCCGAGGCATTGTGGGTGGGATGCAGGGACGTGGCGGGTTGCAGTTTCTGACCGTAATGAATCAGCTCCAGTACGTAGTTACGCAACAAATCGTACTTGTAGGCGTAATTAGACGTGATTTCTTTCTGCATTTTATCGAAAACAGCCTTAATTTCCGCGAACTCATCATCCGACGCTTCAAAGACCGGATAGCCACCTGCTTTGAAAATTGGCAGATCGTCCAGCACGACCCCGCTCTTGGTCTGGATCAGAAACTCGTCGGTGAAAATGCAGAACTGCCCCGACTGATTGGGGTCTTGCGGTACCCAGTGATACGGCACTTTGGGCGTAGCAAAGAGCAGCGTATTCTTCTCCATCTCGATCACCTTGTCGGCGTACTCTGCCCGGTTTCGTCCCCGAATGAGGCTTATTTTGTAATAAGCCCGACGGTCGTAGGGCATTACGGGCTTCTCGCGACCATTTTTGAGCAGATCATCCAGGTTAAACACGTTGAAATGACCAACTTCCTGCTGGATACCACTGGGCAGGAGCGCACTCAGTTCAGTGCCCGCCAGCGTTGTCATCTGTTGGTAAAACTCGTCCAGCGAAATAGTTTTCATAGCAGACCTGATTTGTGAAAATCAAATATACGGTTTCTATGTTACCAACTACTATTCACGGACACCGTGGTTCGGCGAAGTTCTAATCATGCTCAACACACTTAATTCAACCAGCTTCTTAATTACCCGGTACGTCGGCATCACTGCGCCGAAAACCGGAAGGCAGCAGGCGTCATACCCGTTTTGCTTTTGAAAAGTCGGCTGAAATACTGCGGGTACTCGAAGCCAAGTTGAAAGGCCGTTTCGTTGATCGACAGCGAGGTAGTTAGCAACAGCCGTTTGGCCCGCTCGATCAGGGCGTGGTGGATGTGTTGCTGCGTATTCTGGCCTGTCAGCGTTCGCAGCATATCGCTCAGGTAAGCGGGCGATACGTTGAGTTCATCGGCAAAAAACTGCACCGTGGGCAATGGCTGTTCGGCATCTTGGGCAAAGTAGCCGATCAATAAGGTCTCGAAGCGGGTTAGCAAATCGTGTTCGACCACACGCCGGGTCACAAACTGCCGGTGGTAAAAGCGGTTGGCGTAGGTCAGCAGTACCTCCAACTGCGAGACAATAACATCCTGGCTAAACGCATCGATGGGTCGTTCGTTCTCACTTCGGATGGTATTCAGCAGGTTATCGAGTATAGTCTCTTCCTGTGCCGACAGGTGTAGAGCCTCGTGTACGTCGTAGGAAAAAAAGCCATAACCCGCTATTTTCTTACCCAGCGGGTACCTTGCCAGCAGGTCGGGGTGGATCAGCAGCGTCCAGCCATCCAGTCCGGCGACCCAGTTACTCATCTCGTCGGGAGCCATATTTGCCACTGCCCAACACCCTTGTCCGGGAGCCAGAAAACTCAGTACGCCCTCATTGTAGTCGTACGATTGGTGACCGTATCGAATAGCAGCCCCTTTCATATTCCGCTTCAGCGACACCATATAAAACTGTTGCACAACAGGGGTCATTGTTGCGGTGATGGCCCCCAGCGATGTATTGTGGCGCAGACTGCCCAGGTCAATGACCGTGAGCAGCGGATGCGCGGGGGCAGGCAGACCGTAGAACCGGGTGTACTCGGTCACGGTATTTAGTACGTGGAATTGGTTGGCGGATTGTTTCATTGGCGGATTGTTTCATTGGCAGATTGAGCAAACTAAACCAATAAGGTTTGTGAGACCTTATTGGTTTAGAATCAGCTATTTTTTAGACATCAGAAACCAGCCGGGTAAGCCGCGCCCGCCGTGCTGCCCACCGGCATGATGGCGTCCAGTTCGGCAAGTTCGGCTTCACTCAGAAGAATACCAGCAGCGGCTACATTGGCCTCTAAATAAGTCCGGCGTTTTGTGCCCGGAATGGCCACTACGCCTTGCGCCAGCACCCAGGCTAAGGCTAATTGAGCGGCTGTAACGCCTTTGGCATCGGCCAGAGTTTTGAGCTTCTCTACCAGCGTCAGGTTTTTATAGAAATTTTCGCCCTGATACCGGGGAAACATCCGCCGGGAATCAGTCGGTTCAAAGTCGTCCGGCGTTTTGATCTCACCCGACAAAAATCCCCGGCCCAGCGGTGAATAACCCACAAAGCCAATGCCCATCTCCCGCGTGGCCTGTAACACCCCATTTTCTTCCACCCCCCGGTCAAAAAGAGAGTACTCCGTTTCCAAAGCCGTAATCGGGTGAACGGCATGTGCACGGCGGATGATGTCAACCGGCACTTCAGACAAGCCGAGATAGCGCACTTTTCCTTCGTCAACCAGTCGACCCATCGCCCCGACCGTTTCTTCAATCGGCGTATTGGGGTCCATGCGGTGCAGGTAATACAGGTCGATGTAGTCGGTGCCGAGGTTAGTCAGCGACCGTTCGACCGACTTGCGGACGTACTCCGGCCGACCGTTGATGCTCCCCATGACCCAGTTGCCATCGTCGTCGATTTCAAAGCCGAACTTGGTGGCGATGGTGAACTGATCGCGCTTTCCGGCAACCGCTTTGCCCACCAA
>JANPJE010000347.1:0-17250 GCA_031425355.1 Spirosoma sp.
GTAGAAATTAACCCAGACCAAAGGCGTATTGCCGTTGTTGACCTGGTCGTAATTGGCCCCCGACAGCGAGCTTCCGTACGGCGTAATGATCTGCTGCACAATGCCGAAGTTATACGTTAGCATACCCAGCGTCCCGAATCCGTCGTTGTAACTGGTCGTAATAATCGCCTTGTTTAGCACCAACGGCGATGCCAGCGACGTCGGGTTTACCCGATTTGTATTGAGTTCGGTGAAGCCGTCATCGCAGCCTGAAAGCAAATTCAGCCCGAGTAAGAGGGTGAGGGTGTATTTGAGTGTTGTCTTCATGAGTTTAGTGTTTTTGAGTTTGTGAATTGTCATTCCGACGAAGGAGGAATCTCAAGCCTGACTAACTCAAACTTGAGCAAGAGGAAATTTGAGATTCCTCCTTCGTCGGAATGACAAAAAAATCAAAATCGAACATTGAGGTTAAAGCCCATACTGCGAGTGGGTGGTAGACCCGGCCAGAAATCCAGACCAACACCGTTGTCCGACGAAACCAAGGCTTCTTCCGGGTCCATATTTTCCGTCCACTTCTTGATAATCAGTACGTTATTGGCTACCGCGTTCAGCCGTAATCCTTTGATAAAGAACCGTTGGGGCAAGAATTTTCCGAAGTCATAGCCTAACGAGATCTGCCGCAGTTTCCAGAATCCGGCGTTGTTGACGAAATCTTCGTTGATGCCCAGCGGATTAATGGACTCGTAGAACGGTTGTACGGCTGCTTGCCTCTGGTTGACTTCCCCGTTCGGGTTCACGCCATTGCCAATGACGTACCCCACATCCCGGCCCGGCAAGGTTCGCTTCGATAAGCCGTGGCGCATGTAATTGATGTTACGCCCGGAAATCATCTTAAAACCTAACTTGAAATCAATCAGGGCCGACAGCGATAGGCCTTTATAGGTGAAGGTGTTGGTGATTCCGCCGAAGTACGTTGGCAGCGCATTTCCTACGTTCGCCAACTTGTTATTCCGAAGGGGCATACCGCTGTTGGGATCAAACACCTGACGGCCCTGAGCATCGCGCAGATACGTGAACGTGTATAACTGCCCAATGGGCTTGCCAACGACCTGATTCAGCGTCCGGCCACCCCCGCCACCAACGGTGATGACGGTATCGTTTTCCGACAATCCCAGCCGCAGCACTTTCGACGTATTGTAGGAAACGTTGGCACTCACATCCCACCGAAACGCATTCGTTGTCACGGGCGAGAATGTCAGCAACATCTCAAGACCCTGGTTCATACTCCGCCCGACGTTAATCAGTTTGCTGGTGTACGACGACGCGTCCGAAATCTGAGCCGCCAGAATCTGGTCGTCCGTCAGCTTGTAATAATAGGTAAAGTCAAACCCTATTTTGTTCTGAAAAAGCTTTAACTCCAGACCAACTTCCGATTCCTGAATCCGGAGCGGACGCAGGTTTTTGTTGGGAACGACCGACGCATTGATGCCACCCACCGGCACGAGCTGCCCCGTCGGATTGGGGAAGGCGTTGTTATCGACCGAGAAATAAAGCGCATTCGAGTAGGGGTCGACATTGTCCGAACCGACTTGCGCATAAGCCGCGCGTAACTTCCCGAACGACAGCCAGGTGGGTAAATTTTCAAACGCCTGCGAGAACACGAAACTGCCTGTAACTGATGGGTAGAGAATGCTGCGGTTGGCCGGGGCCAGCGTCGAAAACCAGTCGTTTCGGGCGGTGGCGTTCAGAAACAGATAGTCTTTGTAAGAAAGAGTGACGGCCCCGAATACGGAGTTGATTTTTTTCTCAGACAGCGCGTAGAGCGGGTCTTTGATACGTCCGTTCATGACCGTGTACAAACCCGGCTGCACAAAATCCTGCACCGTTACGCTGTTGTAGTCGTTTCGGGCGTAGCGGTGGTTGCCGCCCAGCGTCAGATCGACGCCAAAAATCCCGAAGGTTTTATTCATGCCGATGATTAAATCCAGATTTCGCTCGGTGTTCTGGCGCACATCCTGCGTGTATGACCCGTTGACAAACCCCACCGGGGCACGGGCAATGGGCGCGTAACCGTTCGGAATATTATAATCCTGATTGCGGATGTAGGAGTCCTGCGCCAGCCGGGCCTGCACATATAGCCAGTCGGCAAACTGATATTTCAGCGCTACGTTCCCAAACAAGCGGTCGCGCCGGACATTCTCGAATTTGCGACTCATGGAATAGTATGGGTTGTTGCGGACCAGAAAGCGCGAGAAAACGAACTCATCGCCGTTGGCTAAGGTCTGATTTTCGCGCAGGGCCTGAAACGGCATGGAGTTGGCAAGCGTGAAAATGACGGTCGATACTGACAAATCCTGCGTGTTCAACTGGGGCGGATTGACGTTGTTCTCCTTCGAATAGTTGATGTTGCCGGTGGCCGTCAGTTTGCTGGTAATATTCTGGCTAAAGCCTAAGTTGATCACCTTGCGGTTGAAGGTGTTATTCTCCATAATGCCTTTGTTGTCGGTATTGCCGAACGACAGGCTGAACCCTCCGTTTTCACCGCTATTGGCCACCGTCACGGTATTCGTAAAGTTGGTTCCTACGCGGTAGAACTGTTTAACCCGGTTGCGCACCGGCTCGTAGGGCCACGTTTCGTTGTCGAACAGGGTTTGTGTCATGCCCGGCTGAAACTTCTCGCCGAAGCTCCACACCCCCGATGTAGGATTTGGTGTGGTGGGTCGTTTGCCGCCTTCGCCCTGTCCGTACTCATACTGAAAATCAGTGAAATCCAAGGGGGTATCGGTCGTGAAATTGGTGTTGTACGTAACACCAAACCCTTTGCCTGATCCTTTACTTTTGGTCGTAATCATCACCACGCCGTCTTTGGCGCGAGAGCCGTACAGGGCTGCTGCGGTAGCCCCTTTCAGTACGGTCATTTCCTCAATATCGTCAGGGTTGATCGAGCTGAGTCCGTCGCCACCGTCGGAGCTGTTGGATGCTCGGGTGCCGAAATCGCCACCGAGTGAGTAGTTGGAATTATCAATTGGCACGCCGTTGACCACGATGAGCGGGTTGTTCTGCCCGCTGAAAGACGACTGCCCGCGGATGCGGATTTTAGCAGTTCCGGCGGGTCCCGTTCCCATCGACGTAATGTTTACCCCGGCCATTTTCCCCTGTAGCCCGCTCACGAAATTGGGCGTGCGATTCACGTTGATCTGCTCGGCGTTGACGGTGGCCGTTGCATAACCCAGCGTTTTGGATTCCCGTTTGATACCGAGTGCTGTCACAATTACCTCGTCGATGGCTTTCGCATCTTCCACTAATTGTACATTTATGACGGAACGATTATCGACCCGAATGGTCTGGCTCACGTAGCTGATGTACGAAAAAACCAGCGACGCATTGGCGGCTACATTTATGGCGTAGTTGCCCGATGCATCCGTAACCGTACCCACCGACGTACCGCTCACCAGTACGTTCACACCAGGGAGGCCCTGGTCATTCGCGCCGGTCACTCTGCCGGTCACGCTGCCAGTCTGTGCAAAGCCATAAACCTGACACAGCAGCAACAGTAAAACAAGTAATCTTACACGTCTTTTCATGGTTAAGGAATATGTTTTGGTTAAAGAGATATTTGTAATCAGGATGCGCAGCGGTCTCCGGTGTTTACCAGTTATGAATAGCGCCGTCCGGGCTTTTCAAAATCGGGTGCGGAAACTTCGTGTTGGCGGTTATTTCGATCAGGAACTGGGCCTTTTTCGGGTCGAACTTTACGCCCAGACCCGGTTCGGGATTCAGGTAGAGTTTGCCGTTTTTGAAGTTGACTAAATCGTCGTTGAAGTAGGGCGGGCGTTCGGGTTCGCCACCGGCCAGTTCCATAAGGCAGCGCGTGGGGCTGCTCGATCCCAGCACATGCACCAGCGTAGCGACCGCCAGCGGCCCCGTAAAATGCGGAATCATGCCTACGTAATGCGTCTCGCACATGGACGCTAATTTTTTAAATTCGGAGATGCCGCCCGTGTTTGGAATCGTGAACCGGGTGTAATCAATCAGGTGCTGCTCAATGAACATGTTGCTGTCCCAGCGGTCGCCAAATTGCTCGCCCACAGCGATGGGCACGTTGGTCATGGCCCGTACCGTTTTATAGACGTCCGGGTTTTCCGACCGCACAATGTCTTCGACAAAATACGGTTCCAGACTTTCGAGGGCTTTGCAGATTTTGATGCCTTCGGTGGTGTCGAAGCGCGTATGCAGGTCGATGGCCCACTTGCCGCCCCCGCCCACAGCCGCGTCGATGCGCTTGCAGAGGTCAATCGTTTTTTTTGCGTTGTCGTAAAAATCAAACGGTTCGGTACCGTTGCCGCCCGTTGGTCCGATTCGGTAGGAACGTAAACCGGCTTCAATGCAATCTCTGGCCCGTTCCTCTTCGGTTTTGGCTTTGGAGGCCCGGAACCCGGTGGCGTAACATTCGACGTATTCGCGGGTGGCTCCGCCGAGAAGTTCATAAACCGGTACGCCCAGCGCTTTCCCTTTTATGTCCCACAGAGCCATGTCCAGGGCACCCTGCGCGTGGAGTTTTTCGCGACCCGGCGGATAAAACATACCCCGATATAAGTTCTGCCAGATGTGCTCGATGCGAAACGGATTCTCGCCAATCATCATCTGGGCGCACTGCTCGATCATGTCTTTGGAACCACCCTCGCCAATGCCGATGATGCCTCCATCGGTTTCAATCTCGACAATGCCGCGCGCCTGATTAAATAAGGGTTTATTGTAGCCGGGAGCCGCGTAGTAGCGGATTTTGGTAATCTTTAATTTGGGCGCGGCAATAGCATCCATCAGCGGAAAGCCCGTCAGAGCCACCGTTGAGCCAACCAAAGCCGATTGTAAAAAACGTCTTCGCTGCATAGGGTTTAGTTAAAAAAGAGGGGAAATTGTCTTTTGTTTAAACGTTTAAGCAATTGATTAAAAAAGAGGAATTCAAGCAATTAATGCGCTTATTTTTGATGAATCTCTGGCAATTAATGTTGCTTCCATCAGCACTTGTCTTTGTTCTTCGTGCGGATTTTTCAATTTATTTATCAGCACCTCAACCGCTGTTTTACCCAGATTTTCCATCGGTTGCTGAAGATAGGTAATCGGGCAATAATATAAATCAAATGCTTCTGCCTGTCCAAAACTAACAATGGCTAAATCATTCGGTACGTTAAGCCCTAATTCATTGATGTATTTCAATCCGCTAATGGCCAGCCGGTACGTAGCAAAAATGAGCGCATCGACCCTAAATTCAGACGCCAGCATGGCATTAATACCAACACGCATCTCCTGTTCGATTCCCGCAAACTCAACTTCATTCAGCCACTCAATCCGGAACGTAATACGATTGTCGACCAATGCCTGCTGATACCCGCGAATCCGCTCCTGCATGTGAAAAAGGCCAGATTTGTAGGCGATAAAGCCAATGTTTCTGAACCCGTTTTCGATCAAATGAGATCCGGCATCGTAGGCAGCTTTGTAATTATTGAGTGAAACAAAGTCAGTTTGAATTTCTGGAAAATGGCGGTCCAATAAAACGAAAGAGACATTTTTATCCTTCAAATATTGAATTTGCGCTTCCGAATTTTCGGATGAAACGATAATGAATCCGTCAACTTGCCGATTGATTAATACGCTCAGCAAATCCCATGATTTTTCGGCGTTTTCGTCTGAACTGCCGATAATTACGGTGTATCCATTTTTCTTGGCTTCATCCTCAACAATTCGGGCAATATTGGCAAAAAAAGGATTTGAAATATCAGCAATAATCAAGCCAATGGTCTGTGTTTTACCACTTCGCAAACTCTTGGCTAAGTAGTTCGGCTGGTAATTTAATTCAGTTGCTATTTGTCTGATTTTACCGGCGATTTCCTGCCCAACGCGACTTTCTTTTTCTTTTCCATTCAGAACATAAGACACGAGAGCGATAGAGACGCCCGCTTCCCGCGCTATATCTTTAATAGATACCTTTTTTTTACTCATGCAGCCGATTCAGGACGGTGTTGATGGTACTATTGATATTAACTGATTCGGTAAAGCATACACATATTTGCTTAATCGTTTAAACCAAGCAAAAAATGTTACTATTTGCAAATTATTTTGGTTTTTTATTAGAAAAAATTAGTTAACGCCTTTGTTTCAGCAACAAATTGTCGGTTTCGACTCGCTGATTATGCCACTCATGCACGGCAAAACCAACGACAATAGCGTATTCCAGCCCGGTGAGCCAGAGGTTCTCGTGATAGGGAAGGGCGCGGTACGTTGTGTAGGACAGGATAATGACGCCCGACCAGATCAATGGGTAGCGGAACGTAGTGAACACAGACGCGGCTACGAGAGAGGTGATGTACCACGGATGAACAGTTGTTGCCAGCAGCCAGTAAATCGTTAACGTGAGCAGAATTTTAGTTGGCAAATCGGACAGGATGGGCCGCCGATACGTGTAAAACGCTACCCACAAAATACTGCCCGCGCTCGCCAGAAACAGGCCTGCCCCCGCCCGCCCGATGATGTTATAGCCCTTGATCCAGTAGCCAACGGTTCGGATGAGGTAGTAGATACTGGCATTGAATTCAAATTTCTGGAAGTATAAATTCAGGCTGGAGAAGACATTTCGGACCAAATCGAGGCTCAGGAACGGTAGAAATAGCGTAATCGTTACGGCTCCTGTTAGTGAACTGTACAGCAATCCGCGTTTCCAGCCCAGATGCCGAATTACGAGCGGCAACAAAATAAGCGGCAATAACTTCGTAATAATCCCGAGTGCCAGCGCGACCGCCGAACGGATGAAATGACCCTGCACAAATAGCCAGATTGCCAACAGGACGAAGAACAGCATGACGCCTTCGAAGTGAATATTGCCGGTCAATTCCAGAATAACTAATGGGTTTAAGCCGTAGAGCAAAGCCAGATTCGGGTTCTTGTTGAATCGACGCAGCAATGCGGTCATCAGCCACAACGAACCCATTTCGGCCAGTAGTATCGGAATGCGCAACCCGATAACCATCCCCAGCACATTGTTGGGCGACAGTCTGGCGGCAGCCGCAAAGAAAGCCTGGTTGAGTGGCGGATATACGGTGAAATAATCGGGTGAGTTGAGGCTTTGAAACAACGAATTCGATAGCCCTGCTGTGGCGGCTATGGGTGTCTGAATCAGTTGGCTGGGTAGGTACAGAAAGGGGTTGTATCCGTGCGCCAGCAACCGGCCATCCCAAACAAAACGGACGTAATCATCTGATAAACACGGAAGTGCTGCCAGTAACAAAAGCCGGAATAGACCAGCCGCAGCAAACAAAAACAGGTCTGGTTGCTGGAAACTATCATTGCTGAATTGACCGGAATCAGTGGTCAGTCTGGTTGCCCGAATCGGGACGGTGATGCGCCAGTAGCCCCAGAATGCCAGCCCGTACAAGGTGAGCAGGAGGGGAAACTGGGAGCGGGGGACGGCATAGCCCAGCAGGGTAAACAGGCAGGCCGAGAGCACGAACCAGCCAATTCGGAAGGGCGATACAGGCATCGGGTTGTTCACGGCTCACCAGTATTTGACGATGGTTGTCAGGATTTTGTAGCCCGCCAGCACGGTACCTTTCACGGTGCCGGATATTTTGGAAAAGCCGATTCGCTTTCGGTAGCTAACCGGAACTTCAGCGGTTTTATAGCCAAGCTTAGCCGCTTTTAGTTGCATCTCAACTGTCCATCCGTAGGTTTTGTCCTGCATATCGAGGGCCAGTAACGTACTGAAACGAATGGCCCGAAACGGCCCGAGGTCCGTGAACCGAACGCCATACAGCCATCGGAGCAGGGTTGTTGCCAGCCAGTTGCCAAAGACCTGCTGCGGGGTCATGGAGCCGCGCTGTCGTTTGCCCGACGCCCGCGACCCGATCACTAAGTCAATGTTCTGCTCTAAAATAGGCGCAATCAGTGAAGGCATTTCTGCCGGAAAATCGGAGTAATCGGCATCCAGAAAAACAACTATATCGGGTGTTGGCTGGCGCGTCGTAGCGTAGGCAATTCCCCGCAAACACGCCCGTCCGTAGCCCTGAATCGGCTCGTGCAAAACAGTTGCACCCGCGCGGGCGGCCTGTACCGCCGTCTGGTCATTGGAGTTGTTGTTGACAACGATAACCTCCTGAACCAGTCCGGCGGGTATTTCGCGAACGACGTTGCCAACCGAATTTTCTTCGTTGAAGGCAGGGATAATGACGACAATTACTGGTGATTCCAAAATCGAATAATGAGCTGACAGGCGTCAAAGATAGGCGTTCACGCGGCAGAAATCCCTCAATCAGCGTTGTCTGTACCGCTCGTAATCGGCCCATTCGTCAATATCGGTCAGTTCGTCGAATTGCTCAACCGTCAGGCCATGTTGTAAGAGAGCCCGTTCGGTCCGTTGGCGAAGGTCGGGCTGGCTCCAGGGCATGTTCTGGAATAGAAAAGGATGAAACTGGCTCATTCCCAGCAGGTAATAGCCGCCATCGGTTGCCGGGCCAATCACTACGTTGGCCACATCGAGCGTGCGGAAGGCCCGTTCGAGATGGTCGGGCCTGATGTCGAAGCAGTCGCTGCCGATGATGACGGCTTTCTGCGCACCCTTACTGAACTGTTCCCGGAATGCGTTTAGCATCCGTTCACCCAGGTCGGCTCCGGTTTGAATTTGTTTGTCGTACCCGTTCCAGCCATCGTCGGGATTGAGAAAATCACCGTAATAAACGACTCTGTGCCCGGCAAACGATTGAACTAATTCCTGTGTATAATTTAGCAACTCCTGATATACGGCAGCGGCCTTCTCATCGCCAACGGTGCGGGCGATACGCGTTTTCACCTGACCGGGAATGGGGTTTTTTACGAAGATGATAAGGTGTTCGGGAGGCATGCTATCGTCAGGAGCGGTTAAGCCGGGTGGTTGAATTTTGGCTGTTGCCGGAGTGCAAAATTAACCAATAAAATCAGTGCGGGGACCTCAATAAGTGGCCCAATCACGGCGGCAAATGCCACCCCGGAGTTGATGCCGAAAACTGAAATGGCTACGGCTATACCCAACTCAAAATTATTGCCCGCTGCGGTGAAAGCCAGCGATGTACTTTTTGGGTAGTCGGCTCCGGCGCGTTTGGCCAGGTAAAAAGCAGTGAAAAACATCAGCCCGAAATAGAGAACCAGGGGCAAGGCAATCCGCAGCACATCGCCCGGCAACTCGACCACTAAGCGACCTTTTAAACTGAACATAACCACAATGGTAAACAGCAACGCAACAAGCGTTATCGGGCTGATGGCCGGTAAATACCGATTTTCATACCATTCGCGGCCTTTCCAGCGGGTCAGAAGCCACCGCGAGAGCATACCTGCCAGAAATGGTATGCCTAAGTAAATGAAAACACTCTCGGCAATTTGCCCAATGCTTACGTCAACGGCCATGCCCTGCAAGCCAAACAAAGGCGGCAACACGGTAACAAATACGTAGGCGTAGACCGAGTAGAACAGCACCTGAAAAACACTGTTAAACGCTACCAGACCCGCCACGTATTCGCGGTCGCCGAGGGCCAGATCGTTCCAGACAATGACCATTGCAATGCACCGGGCAATGCCAATCATAATCAACCCCACCATGTATTCGGGTTTGTCGGGTAGCAGCAAAGCGGCAAGCGCGAACATCAGTACCGGACCAATCAACCAATTTTGCACTAACGAAAGGAGCAGAATTTTCCGGTTCCGAAACACCTGAGGCAACTGGTCGTAGCGGACTTTAGCCAGCGGAGGATACATCATCAGCACCAGACCAACAGCCAGTGGAATGTTGGTGGTGCCCTGCTGGTAAGAATTCAGCGACTGCTCGATCTGCGGAAATATATTGCCCAGCAAAACACCCAGAGCCATTGCCCCGAATATCCACAGCGTCAGGTAGCGATCCAGAAAAGAAAGTTGCCGTTTATCGGATTTGCCCGTCAGTGTTTCAGTATTCATGCGGTTACTGTCTGGGGAAGTTTCTCGTTAATGAACTGCTCAGAATACGCTTTGATCTGATCCCGCACCATGCGAAACTGCGCCAGCCTATCCTTGTCGGGAGCATGGGAAGGGTCGACAAAACTGTGATGAATCTGCTGCGCCGTGGAAGGGAAATACGGGCATTGCTCGCGGGCATTATCGCAAACGGTAATGACATAGTCGAGGGGCAGCGTTACGTATTCATCAACGTGGTTGGACGTGTGATGCGAAATATCGACACCATCTTCGTCCATCACCTGAACCGCCAGTGGATTGACCCCGTGCGGAGCGACTCCGGCACTGTAAACGGTGGCGCGGTTTCCTGCGAAATACTGGAGGTAGCCATGTGCCATTTGGGAGCGGGCCGAGTTGCCCGTGCAGAGTACTAATATGGTTTTCATTGTGTGTTTGGGTTTTGTTGTGTGTACTGTAGCATACCGGGATAAATCCCGGTGCAAGTCATTGGAGTGCATGGGATAAATCTCAGTACAAGTCATTATTCACTGGGCCAATCACTTGCACCGGGATTTATCCCGGTGTACCACAAATCAATCAACGCCTACCTGATTGCTGCGCCGTTCGAGCAGCACAACATCCCGCCAGATACCCGCGCGTTTGCCGATACGTTCGCGGTAGCCAACTTCACGAAAGCCGCACCGTTTATGGAGGGCTATACTGGCCTTGTTTTCGGGGAAGACACCGGCCTGCAATGTCCACAGGTTTTCTTTTTCGCTTTCCAGAATCAGTTGGTTCAGCAGTTGTTGGCCAACGCCTTTGCCCCGGTGGGAAGCATGGATATACAGGCTTACTTCGGCTACGCCCGCATACACACACCGGCCCGAAACGGCGGTCAGCAGCGCGTAGCCTATGACCTCGCCAGCCTCTTCGGCCACTAACTGCGGAGAAGGCATATACGAATTTGCCATGACTTCGGGGGTTGGAGCCTGGGTTTCCATAGTCGCGTTTCCCGTGTCGATGCCTTGCTGATAAATAGCGGCTATGGCAGTCCAGTCATCGGGATATACAGATCGGATGAGCATTGTTAACGATGATAAAGTTGTGGTCAGGCGCTGGTCAGGTGATACTGGTACACCGGGCTGAAGCCTGCCGGGCTGCCGGAGCGGTACAAGTCATTTTGTTTCATGTCATCTTTCGTACCCGGTCTATCACCCATTCAGGAAATACCTAACCCAGTATCGAAGCCCACAAATAGCAAAATGACTTGCACCGGGCTTCAGTGTACACCAATATTACCTGACAATATAATTAACAGCAGCCGCTGCCGGGTTCGCAGCAGGCGTCGGCTTTCGGGGTCAATTCGATTAGTTGAATTCGGGGCTTCGACGACGTACTGGTAATGGGCTGTCCCGCTTGCTTTTCGGCGTAAGCCGTCAGGCTAACGATGCCCGTACCCGATGCCCGAAAGGCGGCTATCTCATCCGCTGTCAGGTAGTTAGCTAGTAATTCGTCCGGCAGGAAAATCGGCTTCTGTTTTTGCAGGATCAGGTCAGTAAATCCGGCTTCCTGAATGAGCGATACGTAGCTATCCTGCTGAATGGCTCCCGATACGCAACCGGCATAGAGCTCAGCCGCTTTGAGCAGATTGGTGGGCAATTCACCGACCAGCACAATATCGGAAATGCTGAAATGACCACCGGGTTTCAATACGCGCCAGATTTCGGCAAACACGTTTTGCTTATTGGGTACTAAATTCAGCACGCAGTTGGACACGATCACGTCGGCGGTGTTGTCGGCAATGGGCATCTGCTCGATGTCGCCGAACCGAAATTCGACGTTGTTGTAGCCCAGCGTATCGGCATTTTTTCGGGCGCGGCTAATCATGGCCTCCGTGAAATCAATGCCGATTACTTTTCCGGTCGGTCCTGTTTCGTAGTGGGCTACAAAGCAGTCGTTTCCCGCCCCGGAGCCGAGGTCAATCACCGTGTCGCCGGGTTTTATCTGGGCGAACTGCGTCGGTAAACCGCAACCAAGTCCGAGGTTCGCATCCGCTACGTAGCCCGCCAGTTGGCTGTAATCATCGGCCATAATTGCCGGATTGTCGGTTGGCGAGCAAACATTGGTTGCGCCACAGCAGGAGGCTTCGTTATAGGCTTTCGATTGCGTGGCAATCTGTCCATAGGCGTCACGAACGACGCTTTTTAGTTGCTCATCGGTTTGCATAGGTATTGCTGTTTATTGTAATATTACGATTGGTTTGGTTAAATAAAGAGCCGGAAATGGACCGGCAGAATTGGGTTGATGCATGTGTCACACCGGGATTCATCCCGGTGTACGGTACATAACCCTCAGCAACAGGCTTTTTGGGCGATAAACGAATCGAGCACTTCTCCGAATAATTGTCGGGCTTCCTGCCAAACGGTCTCGTCGATGCAGTAACAAACGCGGGGCGGATCAATGCTGCCCTGAATGATGCCAATACGTTTCAACTCTTTCAAATGCTGCGAAACGGTAGCCTGCGCCAGCGGTAACTCATCGACAATATCGCCACAGACACAGGCTTTTTTCTGCACTAATAATTGCAGAATAGCCACACGAGCCGGATGAGCGAAGGCTTTGGCTAAGTCGGCCAGACGGTTTTGCTCCGTTGTGAAGATTTCGGTTTTAGTCAATCCCATAGGCCAAAGGTAGAAAGAAATTATGCGTATCGCAATATTACGATGAATATTTTT
The DNA here is from genome assembly GCA_031425355.1 of Spirosoma sp. Lineage (GTDB taxonomy): Bacteria > Bacteroidota > Bacteroidia > Cytophagales > Spirosomataceae > Spirosoma. Next base: position 12,666 of record JANPJE010000347.1, read on the forward strand.
TGATTAGACAGATCATCCGTCGCTGCTCAGGATTTTGATAATTTACAGTAGAATTCAGACGCCCCAACCATTATTCTGTGCAGTATCTGATTCTTGCCCGATCACCCTTAACCCATTCCGTATGTCTGATCGCAACGCCCGCTTGGCCGTCATTCTGATTACCTCGCTGTTTTTCCTGTGGGGATTTGCCCTTAACCTGAACCCCATTCTGATTCCTCATTTAAAAAAAGCCTGTCAGTTAAGTGATTTTCAATCGGCTCTGATCGACTCGGCTTCCTACATCGCCTATTTCCTGATTGCCCTGCCAGCAGGTCTGTTCATGAAACGCTTCGGCTATAAAGCGGGCATTACGTTTGGGCTGTTGCTGTTCGCGTTCGGTACGTTTCTATTCTACCCCGCTGCCGAACTCCGTCAGTTCAGTTTCTTTCTGGTGGCTTTATTTATCATTGCCAGTGGCCTTACTCTACTCGAAACAGCGGCTAATCCGTATATCACCGTGCTGGGCGATGCCGACACCGCCACCCAGCGGTTGAACTTCGCACAGTCGTTCAATGGGCTGGCTGCTTTTCTGGCTCCGCTCATGGGCGGCATATTTATTCTGTCGGGCAAAACGCTCACGGCGCAGGAAGAACAGAGCATGTCGGCAGGGCAGCTCAATGCGTATTTAGCCAATGAAGCGGATGCTGTCAAGATTCCGTTTCTGCTGATCGGACTGGTTGTGCTGCTGGTGGCGGTCCTGATCTGGCGCACGAAACTCCCCGAAATCGCTGAGCCAGTCGAAACAACAGAGCAGGTAAGCGGCTCGATTATGAGCGAGAAAAACCTGATTCTGGGCGTTGTGGCGCAGTTTTTTTACGTCGGGGCGCAGGTATGCGTCAGCAGTTTTTTCATCCGTTTTTCGGGACAGGTGGCGGGCCTTGACGAGAAGAGTGCCGCTTATTTCCTGTCGGGATCATTGCTGGCGTTTATGGTGGGCCGCTTTTTCGGTACGTACCTGATGCGCTATATCGCCCCGCCCCGGCTGCTGGCTTTGTACAGCCTCATCAACGTTGGTCTGCTTGCCATTGCGGTCATGACGCGCGGTATGATTCCAATTTACTGCCTGATTGGCGTCGAATTTTTCATGTCGATTATGTTCCCGACCATTTTCGCGCTAAGCATCCGGGGCCTGGGCGAGAAGACTAAAATCGGCTCGTCGCTGGTCATCATGGCCATTGTTGGCGGGGCCGTATTTCCGGTGCTGATGGGTCGTGTTTCCGACCTAACCACAATGCAAACGGCCTATATCGTACCCGCACTGTGTTTTCTGGCCGTTTTGTATTTTGCCGTGAAAAACAGCGCGGTCAAGACGGTAAAACTGGCCGCGTCTCATTAGCGATGGATACCCCTCCCCTAAAACAAGGGGAGGGGCTAAAAAAGAGAAGACGGTTACCCTTCCCTAAAAAATAACCGAGCATGCTCCCCTCCCCTTAGTTCAAGCCGGGCGGCCGGTGCCGGGAGGGGCCGGGGGTGAGGTAAAACACCCAAAAACAAAACCAAGCTATGGACTTACAACTTCAGGATAAAGTAATCATTGTAACGGGCGGTGCAAGGGGCATCGGCGAGGGAATTGTTCGTGTGCTGGCGGCAGAAGGGGCCATTCCGGTAATCGTAGGTCGCACGGAAGCGCACAATCTGGCTACGGTAGCCGCTATCGAAGCAACCGGCCAGCGGGCGTTTCAAGTGGTGGCCGAACTGAATCAGCCCGACGAATCAGAGAAAGCTGTTCAGGCTGTTTTAGCGCAGTTCGGACGTATCGACGGATTGGTCAATAATGCCGGAGAGAACGACGGTGTTGGTCTGGAATCGGGTGATTACGAGCGGTTTATGGCGTCACTTCACAAAAACGTCGTGCATTATTACCTGATGGCCCACCATGCTCTGCCCGCCCTGAAAGCATCGAAAGGAGCCATTGTCAATATCACCTCTAAAACTGCCGATACAGGGCAGGGCGGCACGTCGGCGTATGCGGCTGCCAACGGGGGACGTAATGCCCTCACCCGCGAATGGGCGGTTGAACTGCTCAAATACGGCATTCGGGTCAACGCCGTTGTGGTGGCCGAATGCTGGACGCCCTTGTATGAACGGTGGATTGAAACGCTGCCGAACCCCACCGAAAAACTCAAGTCGATCACGGCCCACATTCCGCTGGAGAACCGTATGACCACCGCCGAAGAAATTGCCAGCACAACTGCATTTCTGCTCTCTAACCGGTCGAGCCATACCACCGGGCAGTTGCTGTACGTCGATGGCGGGTACGTCCACTTAGACCGCGCTCTGGCTAATTCCTGATTAGCATTATTCCAATTTCTCCTCTGAAAAAAATATGCGTACTACGTTCATTCTGATTGGTTTATGTGCGTTTTTGTCGGGATTTTCCATTGCCCAAACACCTAAACTCTGGTATAAACAGCCCGCTCGAAACTGGAACGAAGCCCTGCCGGTAGGCAATGGCCGGTTAGGCGTCATGGTATTCGGCAAGGTCGATGAAGAGCTACTGCAACTCAATGAAAGTACGCTCTGGTCGGGAGGGCCGGTGAACCTGAATCCCAACCCCGATTCGCCGACGTACCTGCCCCAGATTCGGAGAGCACTGGATGAGGAGAATTACGAGCTGGCAACCACATTGACCAAAAAAATGCAGGGACTGTACACGGAGTCCTACGAGCCGCTGGGCGACTTGTTGATTCGCCAGCCCGTCAGTGGCAAACCCACCAACTATTATCGTGATCTGAACATTGCCGATGCCGTAGCGACCACGCGCTTCACGGCGGATGGCGTTACGTATACCCGCGAGGTGTTTGTGTCGGCGCCCGATCAGGTTATTGTGCTTCGCCTGACCGCCGACAAACCGGGCAAATTAACCGTCGATATAGCTACGAAAAGCCAGCATCCCTATAAACTATCGGCCATCAGCAATCGCGAACTGGCCCTGACCGGCAAATCGCCCGCCCACGCGGACCCAAATTATGTCAATGCCAACAAACAACCCGTTGTGTACGGCGATTCAACGGGCTGCCGGGGTATGCGGTTTGCCCTGCGGATGCGCGTCATTTCCGGCAACGGCACGATGACAACCGACACTGCCGGTATGCACGTGAGAAACGCGACGGAAGTGGTGCTTCTACTGTCGGCAGCTACCAGTTTCAACGGATTCGATAAATGCCCCGACAAACAAGGGAAAAACGAAACGCAATTGGTTGAAAATTACCTCAACGCGGCCGCCAGAAAGTCGTACAGTATGTTGAAACAAGCGCATGTCGCTGATTATCAGTTGTATTTTAACCGAGTTTCACTACGTATCAATGATACCAAAGACACGCCACCGGATCAACAGACGGTGCCCACCGACGAGCGGCTGAGAACGTACAGCACAGGTGCGAATGATCCGGCACTGGAAAGTCTTTATTTTCAATACGGTCGGTATTTGCTCATTTCCAGTTCGCGGCCCGCGCGGGCTGGTGTGCCCGGTACGCCCGCCAATTTGCAGGGCATCTGGAATCCGCATGTTCGTCCGCCCTGGAGTAGCAACTTCACCATCAACATCAATACCCAGATGAATTACTGGCCCGCCGAAATGAGCAACCTTTCGGAGATGCACCGGCCTTTATTCGACTTGATTGGTAACCTCGCCCGCACCGGAAAGGCGACGGCCAAAAATATCTATGGAATTTCTGACGGATGGGTGGCGAACCACAATACCGACATCTGGGCGGTATCGAATCCCGTTGGCAATATGGGGCAGGGGAGTCCGTCGTGGGCCAACTGGCCAATGGGCGGTGCCTGGCTAAGTCAGCATCTGTACGAGCATTACCGGTTTACGGGCAGTCAGCCATTTTTGCGCGAAACAGCGTATCCACTAATGAAAGGAGCCGCCCAGTTTTGCCTGAACTGGCTTATAAAAGACAAAGACGGCTATTGGATAACCTCCCCATCGACTACGCCCGAAAACCTGTTCATTACGTCTGATGGCAAAAAAAGCGAGATTTCCGTGGCGACCACAATGGATATGTCGATTATTCGGGACCTGTTTTCTAACGTAATCGAAGCCTCGGCACTACTCGGTACCGACGCCGGTTTTCGGCAGCAATTGGTTGATGTTCGGCTTAAACTATTCCCGTTCAAGGTGGGTAAAAAAGGCAATTTACAGGAGTGGCACAAAGATTTTGCCGATGTCGATCCGCTGCACCGGCACGTATCGCACCTGTTCGCGCTGCACCCCGGTCGGCAGATTGCCCCGCTCACCACGCCCGATCTGGCGGCTGCGGCTCAAAAAACCCTCGAACTCCGGGGCGATGGCGGCACGGGCTGGAGCAAAGCCTGGAAAATCAATTTCTGGGCGCGGCTTAACGACGGTAACCATGCTTACAAACTCCTGCGCGAACTGCTCAAACTTACCGGCGACGAGGGCACCGATTACGCCAACGCGGGGGGTACGTATCCGAATATGTTCTGTGCTCACCCGCCGTTTCAGATCGACGGTAATTTTGGTGGTATTTCGGGCATGGGCGAGATGCTGCTACAGAGCCAGTTGAGCGAATTGTGG
>JANPJE010000348.1:0-18706 GCA_031425355.1 Spirosoma sp.
AAGCTGTTGTCGACGTTCAGGCTCGATCCCCGCGCCCAGACCGCCGTCAGCAGCGACACGCGGGGTAGAGCGGCTTTACGGATCAAATCAATTTCGGCGGTTTGCCGGGTCACGATGCGTTCGGGCAGCCGGAGTAGCGGATGCAGACCCGTGATCGTGGGATTATCGGCAACGACAGGCGTCAGCAGCGAGCCGACCCGGAACGTAGTGTCTATTTCGGTGGCGGTTGATCGGCCCGTGAGCGTGGCGAGTTGAACGCCCGCCTGACGATAGTCCTGGAGCACTTGCCAGTAGGCTAATTTTGCTTTGGAAAGTTCGACGGTGGCCAGCGACGAGTCCAGCCCCGGCCGGATGCCGTTGCGGACTAAATTGACGATAATCCGGCGCACCGTATCGACGCGGGCGAAGTTGCGCTGCTCGATGGCAAGCGACTGCCGGAGCCGGATCAGGTCTAAATACGTGTTAATAACCACCTGCCGCAGCCCGAACCGTTCGCGTTCCAGACCTGCTTCGCCCACAGCAATGTCGGCGCGGGCGATCTGGTCCTCAGCCGCAAACCGCCCGAAGTTGTATATTTCCCAGTCGGCGGTGGCCAGCGCAATGTTACCCGATGCCAAATCGCTCCGGTGGGTTTCGCGTCGTGCCCCGGAGGTCGGCACAATCAAACCTAATGAAAAATACGAGCCGGACATCCCGTTGGCCGTGCCTACGGTGATCTGGTTGTGGAGCCGGACATTGGGCAACCGGTTATCGCGAATGACCCGTTGGTTAGCCCGGATCGCACTTAGGGCCGACCGTTGAGCCGCCAGCGTCGGGTACTGCCTGAACGTAGCGTCGATGGCCCCTTCCAGCGTTAGTACCTGCGCGGACAGCGGCCCCGCAGTCGCCAGAAAGACGCCGGTCAAATTAATGAAAAACGTAACGAGCCATTTGTTTCTGTTCATACCGTCGCGTGCTATTGATTTTGAATTCGGTGTTCCCATTTGCCGAATCCCGAATCAAAATAACCAGTTGACTCGTTAGAGACTGGTGAGAGAGTTATTACAATTTGATTAGAATGAGCAGACGGGCCGGGCCAAACCCGCATCTTTTGTACTTTCGATAGCTAAAAAGAGAGAAGCGTATGAACGTTCTGGTAGTCGAGGATGACGTCGAGTTAAATCAGTTCATCCAGAAAGGGTTGCAGTCGGAAGGCATCGGCGTATCGGCGGCCTATGACGGAGTCATTGGCCGTTCGATGATCAATGAGCATCAATTTGACGTGGTGGTACTGGACGTGAACATGCCGGGTATGAACGGCTACGATCTGTGCCGGTTCGTGAAGCAGAACTGGCCCGCCATCCCCGTCATTTTACTGACGGCCCTGGGCAGTTTGGACAACAAAGTGCTGGGTTTCGAGTCCGGCGCGGACGATTATTTGGCCAAGCCGTTTGCCTTTAAAGAGTTGGTTTTTCGGTTAAAAGCACTGGCCCGGCGGCATCCGTCGCGTGCCCCGTTGCCCAAACGGCTCGAACTGCTCGACCTGGCCGTCGACACCGAATCGCACCAGGTCTGGCGGGCGGGCAACCGGGTAAGCCTGACGGCCCGCGAGTACGCCCTGCTCGAATACCTGCTGGTGAATCAGGGTAAGGTCGTCAGCCGAACGGGTCTGCTGGAAAACGTCTGGGACGTGCATTTTAATACCAACACCAACGTGGTCGACGTGTACATCAATTACCTGCGCCGGAAAATTGATCACGTCGAGCCGAAGTTGCTGCACACCGTTTTCGGCGTGGGGTACGTGCTCAGCGCTGAACCATGAGCATCAAGCAACGGATTACGGTCGGGTTTGGCGTATTAGTGGCGACCCTGCTGCTGTTATTTTCGGTATTTATTTTCCAGACCTACGAATCTTACCGCCGGTCGCAGATGCGCACCCGACTGCAACGGCGGGCGCTGCTGGCTCAACTGTACTTTCAAAATCGGTCTGCCTTTCAGCGGTCGTCGTACCTCACCCTGCCCGAACAGCACGAGTCGCTGTTTAACGCCCGGAACCGGCGCATTTATTCGTCGTCGGGCCCCGACGACTACGCGCTGCCAGATTCCCTGCTGGCCGAGGCCCGCCGGGGGGAAGCCTATTTCACCTACCCCAGCCGCCAGTGGGACGCGCCCAAAGAAGGGGTCGCGCTGTCGTTTCTTAGTGGGGGAAGCCGGTACGTAGCTATTGTGACGGCGTATGATCTGGCCGGTCGGCAAACGAGCCGGAACCTGCTGGTGATTCTGGTCGCGGGAAATGTACTTTCGCTGGCGGTGATTGCGGTGGTGGGTTTTCTGTTTGCCCGTCGGGCGATGCGTCCCTTCGATGAGTTGATCCGGCAATTGGATTCGGCCACTGTCAACGACTTTTCGTTCCGGCTCCGCCCGACCACCACCACAGATGAAGCGGGTTACTTAGCCAGTTCGTTTAATGAGTTACTGAGCCAGTTGCAAAAGCTGGCCGTCAGTCAGGAGAACTTCGTAGCTTATGCCTCTCACGAGTTAAGAACGCCCCTGACAGTGGTGAAAGGGATGCTGGAAACGGCGGTAGCCTACGACCAGACACTGCCCGACACCCGGCGAAGTGTAGAGCAGGCTTTGCACCGGCTGGAGGGGGCTATCGACTTAGCCAACGCCCTGCTCCGGCTGGCGGAGGTGGAAAACCTGCGACCCAATCAATTGCGGGAAGACATCAACCTGGTCGACATTATCTTGGATACAGTCGCGTATTTTGGCGAGAAATACCCGCATCAGCCCATCGAACTGCAACTGACCGACGAATTTACCGAGCAGAGTTCGGCTATCCGAGTGGTGGGCAATGATACGCTACTGCGCACGGCACTGATTAATATTATTGACAACGCCTGTAAATATTCAGATTTTAAGCCCGTTACGGTACGGGTGCAGTACGAAGCATCGTGGGTAGTTATCGACGTAATTGATAAAGGAATCGGCATCCCGGACGCCCAGTTGACCGATGTTTTTCTGCCAATGATGCGGGCGGGGAACGTGGGCGCTACGCCCGGCTTCGGTCTGGGCCTGACCCTAGCCAAGAAAATCGTGGATATGCACCAAGGCGCATTAGGGGTGGATTCATCACCGGGCCGGGGAACGGTCGTATCGCTCCGGATGCCAGCTCTGCCGTTGTAACCCTGTAAACCAGTTTTTACCCGATTGTATGAGTAATTCAAGAGAAGAGCCGACCCAACCCGAAAAACCGACGCTGACTATCACCGAACGCCTGGCCGCCGACCGCACCAGTTTGGCCAATGAGCGGACGCTGCTGGCCTACAGCCGCCTGTCGCTGGCCCTGATTGCCACTGGCACGGGCTTCGGGCAGTTCCTAAATTCGGTTATCCTGCGGACGCTGTTTCTGTTATTCATTCCGATCGGCATTCTCATTTTGGTCATCGGGATGATACGGTTCCGGCAGCGCCGAAAGACACTGAACCACTACCGGGATGGGCCATCAACCGACTTGCGCTGAGAAGACAAACGACACCCCAACATGGCAGCGTGGAACGGCTACCTAAAGTGTCCTAAATCAGTAAAGTAAGCTGGTTGGGATTGGTTAGCTGCATCACACGGTTTGTACTACGGGCTTTTGTTTAGTTTTGAAGGCGGCTCCCCACCCATAAGAACGCTTGCCGTGTGCGTCAAAAGAGCCAGTGAGGCCACACTGCCGTTTTCGAGTCCTTTTTCGAAATCCGTACCGGTCTGTGCCATTGTATTGGTCAAGTGCGCGTAACAAACGACCTTCTGTGCCGTCGCTTCGGCAAAGGCATACAGGGCTGAGGCCTCCATCTCGACGCACGTAACACCTTGCGAATGGGCATGACTGATAGCGGTCGGGGTTTCCCGATACGGCGCGTCCGTGGTCCAGCTCCGACCTAATTCGACGGATAACAAAGTCTCCTGGAACGAAGCGGCTAACAGGACTCGTAAGGCCGGGGCTAACTGAGCGGGTTGATCGGGCGGCAGATAGTGGCCGCTGGTGCCTTCGTCCCGCAAGGTATCGTTAATCAGCACGAAGGCTGACCCCTGGGGTGGGGGAGTTATAATGCCAGCCGAAGTTATACTGACCAGCAACTGGCACCCGGATACAAACAACTGCTCAGCCAGCAAGACGGCAAACGAAGCACCCACGGCACTGCCGATGATGCCGTATCGCTGACCATCAAGTGTAAATTGATACAGGTTGGTGTGGTAACAGGCCCAGTACGGGCACAGTGACGCCTGACCACTTCTTCGCAGGTAATCGACGATGTCGCCATCGGGGTCCAACAAACAAACCGCCGGGACATTACCCTGAGGAATGTTCTTCTGCCGCCGGGCTTCCCGCAACAGATTCTGGGGCGTGAAAACGGACGGCTCCTGGTAATTTTTACTGTTCATGACTTCTACCGCCGTTCAAACTGGCAAAATGTAAAGGTCTGCACGGCTCCGGAAGGTGTATGGTGGTCGGCTTCTTCGCAGTACAGCTTGACAAATCGACGGCTGAATTGACGGGTTAAATCAGTGGGTGAATACTGACGCACGAGCAGGCCGCTACAATGAGTAGGGCCGTTGGCTGCAAACGTGCCGAGGGTCAGATAACCGCCCGGCCGGATGCCTGATTCTGCGGCTTCGAGGTAGCGGGCAACTGCACCGGCAGTGATCAAAAAATGAAAAGCCGCCCGGTCATGCCAGACATCAACCGGCTGGGCAGGCTGGTAATCCGTTATATCCGCTACAACCCAACGTACCTGACCGGCCCGGTCGCCCAGCCGAATCTTGGCCCGCTCGAGCGCATTGGCTGAAATATCCAGCACGGTCAGGTTTGTAAATCCCAATTCGAGTAGGGCATCAACCAGGCGACTGTCACCCCCACCAACGTCCAAGATGTGCGCGTCGGCAGGCAGACTAAAGGCACGGATTGTATCTACCGACCGCTTTGGATAGGCTTCGTACCAGCTAACGGTATTGGTGGGTTTAGTTTGATAAACGGTATTCCAATGTTGTTGGCTCATGGTGGCTTATGATTTGTTTGTGAGATTCGTTGACTAAATACGGGCTTCGCACGGTCTACCACGGGCGAATGAATACGCTAAGAAATGAAGTTTATGATTGCAATTTACCAGGTATTGGTAGTCAACAGGTTGTAAAGATGACAGGGCAATGGGATGCCGCCTACGTAGTTGAAAGCATTTATGAGAAAAAAAATTATTGTTTTGGGAGCCAGTTCAGGAATTGGGAAGGCAACCGCCGAACGATTCGCCAGGGAAGGCTGGCAAGTATTGCTAACCGGTATTGATCGCATACAATGCGAGGAAGTGCTGAAAAACCTTCCGGGAGAAGGCCATCAGGATTGTGAGCTGGATGCAAGTAATTTAACCGACAATAAGCGATTTAACGAAACGCTTGAACTGGATTTCGGTAAGATTGATGCCTATGTCAATAGTATTGGTATATCTGACTATGTATCGGTCATCGATACAACATTTGACGCCTGGGATAAGTCCCTGCAAATTATGCTATATGGTTCAGTACATCTGTCCCGAACTTTAGTACCCCTACTGAAGGACGGTGGTCGGATTATTCATATCACATCTATTCATTCTATTCATTACGAACGGGTTGCTCAGAGAAGCTCTGCTTACGGCATAGCCAAGGCGGCTATTACCCAGTTGACCCGCTCTCTGGCCATCGAACTAGCTCCTCGTGACATCCTCGCCAATACAATCGCTCCAGGTTTTGTCGATACTCCCATGTCGATTAACGCCGATGGTCGCGATGAGTTAGAGAGCGAATGGTTTACCGACAATTATATCAAAAATGACCACCTTCCCCTAAAACGAGCCGCTAAACCTGAAGAAATTGCCAGCGTTGCCTGGTTCTTGGCCGGACCTGATGCTAGCTATATAACCGGTTCGGTGGTGATGGTTGATGGAGGGTTGACGATTACTTTTTAAGGATCTTGTGTTGACTATCTTACTACTTGGGTTTACAATTAAACAACGGACGATACAACTTGTCTTGTCCGGAAAACATACCAAGGTTTTCTGAACGCCAGCTAGCGGGGTGATTTTGTTAGCCTGACGATTTCAATAACTGTCAAACGCAATCCGTAGCCTACAACCACTGAGGTACGTGGAAAAACCACCCGGCTCAAATAGCTTTCCAAGGTGAGTTTTCCTGTTTTGCGGTATCGAAGGTCAGATGATCAGGGATTAAACGGCCGCCAGTACGGGTATCGTAGCTAACCGGGCCACTTCCTGAGTGTCGGATTCAAGCAGAAACAGGCGGAGTCGACTGTGAGGCCCTGGCAGGAGGATAATCAGGTCGGCTTTATGCTGGCTCAAATACGTATCGAGAGCAGTGGCGATATCGTAACCGGGTAAAAAGCGGAACGTATGGGGCTGATCCCGGAATAAATCCTGCATATGGCGGGCGGCTAATTGCTGCGCTTCGTCGGGTTCATCCTCAATGCAGATGATATCGATTGATGCCTCAAGAATGCGGGCAAATTGCCGGGCCGTATCGATGGACAGAGCATTGAGGGGTTGAGATAGGTCAACGGCCAGCACTATAGTCTGCGGTTTTTGAAAAACCGCACCGGGTGGTATCAGTAGCATCGGCACCTGGGTGTGGGGAATCATGTCAGTGGCCAAACTGCCCACTCGACGGGCTTCTAACGGCTCATCGCCCACTACGCCCATCACCAGCAGGCCGGCTTTCTGGTTGGCTGCTTCCTCGATAAGGCTGGTAACCGCTGTGCCGGGTGAGGCCACCACCTCAACCTCGACACTGCCTTTGGTTACCCGCATCATCTGGGATCGGAGCTTACTAAGGTGACGCATCGCCAGAAATTGCTGTCCTTCGGTCGTAGCGGCTATCCCGTCGGAAAACGGGTTTGGATTAGGATCGTAGGCATGGACAATGACTAAGCGCGCGTGAAGTTGGTTGGCCAGTTCGAGGGCGTAGTCCGTCGCCCAGTGGGCATTGGCCGAAAAATCAGTGGCTACCAAAATCGTGGTCATAGCAGGGTTTTTAGGGGAATTAGGCTCACGCGTGAATGGGCAAGACAAAGGTGGTCAGTAAGGGCGGGTCGATGCATGACGCTCACCAGTAAACGGGCTGATTGAACTCAGGTCAGGGGCTGATGGTCATCACGGGCGGGCTGTCGGGCAGGCTGCACCCTTGTCCATTGTTAAGTTCATCGTTCCGGCTGTCACCTATACGTCTACTCCTGCTTATTTCACTGCTGTCTGTCCCTGCCCGCTCGGTGGATGCCCAGATCACCGACGATTGCCGAACGCGTCGATACGGGGCGTATCAACGCGTTGAGCCACCAGTTTCTGACTGGGGCGGATTGGTGTCCGCTGCTGGATTCGCACGAATCGCACGACCGGCGCTACCGGCAATTGATCGCCTACTGCATACGCTGTCTGGTGGATGATTACATGGCTGACTCGCTTACCATCGAACAGGTTCAGGAAACGCTCAACACCTACCGCTGGCTAAACCGTTTTGCCGCCGATCAGCGCGTTGTTGTCAACATTCCATCTGCAACACTTCGGGTTATTGACCGGTAGGGCAACACGCTGCTCAGTAGCCGGGTTGTGGTGGGGAAACCCGCAACCCCAACGCCCCTGTTTACCGCCTTGTAGGTAACCGGATGGCTGAATTACAAAAAACGGGAAGATGTTCCTCCCGTTTTTATAGACTATTACAGTATATCAATTGAGTGCGTAATCAATAAGCAACTCGTTATCGACGGTCCAGACACCCGGTGCATTCCAGGCGATTCGGCCAGCTTCTTCTTTCTGAAAAATCGAATCGACGGTGCCTTTTAGAGTCACATTATTGCTTTTAACGCTGACCCGAATTCGGTCATCGTTGATAGCCCAATTACGCAATAGCGCACGTTCGATAGTCTCTTTCTCAATTATGTCATGGGTGTCAGGCTTGATGGTAATATTGTTTATTACCCCTCTAACCCCGCCAAGACTGTTGACCGATCGCCCGGCGGCATCCTTCTGGTAATTCCACTGCAACTCACCCCCGAGTGTAATCCATCCGTCCTCGACCTTTACGGTCACTTTTTCGTTTGGTACTTCCCAATTCCAGTTGAAGGCATTGATGACCTCCTTGGCAATGTCATTATCATCCCTTTCTCCCAGGTGGCCAAAGTGTACGTCGATTTTTTCGACAACTGCTTTAACGCCAGCTACGTTTTTAGCCGCCGATTCAGCTTCAGCTTTTTTAGCATAGCTGTCGACTCGTCCAGTCAGGGTGACAATGCCATCTTTGACGATAACGCCGATTTCGGCTGCATTCAGTAAGGGCTCCCATTTAATAGCAGCCTGAACATCTTTCTGTAAGCCTTCATTCGTTTTCATAATCGTTTGGGGGTTTATTTAGTGCCATACAAAGCAACCGGAGGGCGTTAGGCCACCAATGATCTGCCTCTGTAAAGGGCATGATTAGGCTCAATCGGACCCATGAACTGACCCCGGTTAGAGAGTCGTTACCGGGCGTTTGGGTTCTGACGAGAAATACGATCTAACGAAAGCATGTTGTTGGTTGTCAGTCATGGTATCGGTTTTCTCTAGGTGAAAAATTATTTTTTCGAACCGATGATCGACTCTCAACAGGTTGAACAGCTCAACTTTTGCATCAGTCGGGCCAAAGAGAAGTACCTCATCATACGGCCGGATAGCCTCGCCTAATTTTTTATAATACTCCGCTTCTTCGTGCTGTTGCTTGTTGTGCATCATGTTTTCACTCCGATTCATGGTATGCACTTTATGGTCATGCGTAAATTCCGATTCAATGATTGTTTCTTCAATCGGATCGCTGGCAAATTCCATCAGCTTAGCACTTGCGTGGTCCATCCAGACACCTATTTTTCTTACTGTTGTCATAGCGTTTGGTTATGGTTTACCTCTATTCAAGTTAACGTACCTGGTCCGATTTAGCGGAATAGCGTTTTGTGAAAAGCTATTCTCTCAGATGTCTATTCACTTTTTTCCCGTTCCTTAATCAGTTTATGCGCCAGTTTTTTAGCCGACTTTTCAACCGCTTCGATGACTTTTTTAGGTTGTTCCCCGGCTGGACTCATGGTACCTTCAATGGCACTGGTAATGTCAGTGATCATAACTTTTTCGCTGGCCTTCATAACTAATTAGAGTTTAAGCAGCTCCGTTTAAAGCTGAGACAAAACTACGAGCTACCTATTATCTCCTCTATGATTCAACTCAGTGTCGGCGATGATTCAACTCAGGTAACCCGGCCTGTAAACTGAGTTAATTTACGGCTGATTCTGCCGCTTCATCATCTTATCGGATACGGCATTTCTCATCTACTTATGCAAACAGCTACCCCGCCAGCCCAGGGATTGACCGATGAAGCCGTCGCCCGGTCGCGGGCTGAACATGGACGTAACGTGCTCACAACGGATGCCAGCACGGGCCTATTTGCGACCATGAAGGAAGTCGCTACAGAGCCAATGTTTTTGCTACTGCTGGTAGCCTGTACGGTATACTTTAGTCTGGGCCGAACTGAAGAAGCCATCACCCTCATCGTAGCATTGCTACTGGTAGCGGGCATTTCGGTCTTTCAGGCCATTCGCAGCGACCGGGCGTTGGGTGCCCTACGCGAACTGACTCAACCAACCGCGCAGGTCCGGCGAAATGGTGCCCTGACCACCGTGCCGGTCGAAGACATCGTTTTGGGTGATGCCGTGCAGGTCCAAGAAGGGGGCCGCCTTCCGGCAGATGGCACGATTGTCGACACCAACGACTTCTCGGTAGACGAATCCATCCTGACTGGTGAGTCAGTAGCGGTCATTAAAACTACCGGTGACGCCGTCTTTGCCGGTACCAGTACGGCATCGGGCAGTGCCTGGCTAACCGTGAAGGCCATTGGCGGGCAAACCGAGCTAGGCCGGATTGGGCGGAGCATCGACATCATCAAAACCGAAAAAACGCCCCTGCAACGGCAGATTAATCAATTCGTAATCCGAATGGCGTGGATTGGGGTGGGTGCGTTCGCGCTGGTGTGGGGTGTCAACTACGCCCGCTCCGGTGATTGGGTCACCGCCCTGCTCTTTGGCCTGACGCTGGCGATGTCCATCCTGCCCGAAGAAATTCCCGTCGCCTTCAGTAGTTTCATGGCCCTGGGAGCCGCCCGACTGAGCCGTATGGGCGTACTGACCAAGCAGCCCCAGACGGTTGAGAGTCTCGGCTCAGCTACGGTAATCTGCACCGACAAAACGGGTACCATCACACAGGATGGCATGAGTGTCCGGCAGCTTTACGACGGCGCGACTGATTCGCTTGTATTATTGCCGGGCGAATCCACCGCACCGGCGGTGATGCGGCATTCCGACCGGCCGGGTACGTTGTCTGAGACGGCCGCGTCGGTGCTGGCTTACGCCCGCTGGGCCAGCGAAACCGATCCATTCGACCCGATGGAAAAAGCAATCGTTGCGGCCTTCGTTGAATCTAACCCAAAAACAGCCGCCGACCCGTATCCGATGGTGCAGGAATATCCGCTGGCCGGAACGCCCCCCATGATGACCCACGTCCGCAAGTCGCCCAACGGTGAGGTGGTGGTAGCCGGGAAAGGTGCCGTTGAGCATATCCTGGCCGTTTGCCACCCTGAACCGACCGTTATCGACCACATACGCTCCGTTACGAAGCAACTCTCGGAGTCCGGCTATCGGGTTTTGGGTGTGGCGCGGGGCACGTACCAGTCGCCTGATTTTCCGGCGGAGCAGGACGAGTTTACGTGGTCGTTTCTGGGTTTGGTCGCGCTCGAAAATCCGCCCAAGCCGAACGCAGGTGCGGTCATTCAGGCGTTTACAGAAGCGGGTATTCAGGTGAAAATGATTACCGGCGATTACCCCGAAACGGCCCAGGCCATTGCCCGGCAGGTGGGGCTACCCGGTGCCGATACGCTGGTGACTGGCCAGCAGGTGATGGCTATGGACGTATCGATGCTTCGGGAAACATCCGCGCAAACGGCGGTGTTCGCCCGGATGTTTCCCGAAGCCAAACTACGCGTTGTGAACGCCCTAAAGCAAAACGGCGAGGTGGTAGCCATGACCGGCGACGGCGTCAACGACGGTCCGGCCCTAAAAGCGGCTCACATCGGCGTAGCGATGGGTCGGCGCGGCACCGAAGTAGCGCGTCAGGCCGCGTCGCTCGTGCTGGTCAACGACGACCTGAGCAGCATGGTCGAGGCTATCGCGCAGGGTCGCCGGATTTACCAGAATCTCAAAAAAGCCGTCGCCTATATCGTCTCCATCCACATCCCGATTATCCTGACGGTGGCGGTGCCGCTGCTGGCCAATTGGACGATGGAAAACCTGTTCAGTCCGATTCACGTCATTTTTCTGGAATTAGTGATGGGCCCCACTTGCTCCATCGCCTTCGAGAACGAACCCGCCGAAGCCGGGCAGATGCAGAAACCACCCCGGCCACTGACCGATACCTTTCTGGCCGGACCCGAGTTGGGCCGGAGTATCGCCCAGGGGCTGGGCATTTCGCTGGCCGTGCTGGCCGTTTATTACGTAGCCATGCAACGGGGCGAACCCGTCGCGGTGGTTCGAACGCTGGTTTTTTCAACCTTAGTGCTGAGTAATATTCTGCTGACATTAGTGAACCGGTCGTTTACGCAGTCGGTCTTCCAAACGATTCGGGTACCGAATCCGGTGCTTTCGCTGATGCTGGGCCTGACGTTCGGGCTGCTGCTCACCACGCTGTTTGTGCCGGATGCACGGCAATTGTTCGGCTTCGCGACCGTGTCGACATCGGCGTTGGGCTGGTGTGCGCTGGCCGCGCTGGGTGGTGTGGGCTGGATTGAAGGCTACAAGCTAATTCAAGGATGGACTAAACGCTGACAATTAACCCGACAGATCAATTTACTACATCCCTTGTGCCATGAGTCATCCAACCGCTAAAAAATCCCCGCTGACATTTTTTCTATTGGTTTATGGACTGTCAATTCCGCTATGGATTATCGAAACCATGATCGACGTTGACAGGTTGCCCCTGGATTTTTCAATAACGGATATATTGGCTGCCTTTACGCCGTTGATTGCTGCCAGTATCCTTGTTCATAAAGACGAAGGACGGGCGGGTGTCAACGCGTTATTCAGGCGGATCTTTGATGGTGACAGAATCAACAAAAAGAGGTGGTATTTGCCAATTATCTTCCTGCCCTTTCTTCTGTATTTTTTGATTTACCTACTCATTTATTTTGTGGGATTACCACTTCCTCCGGGCAAGTGGATTATTTCGTTCGGTTCTATCCCGTTTCTTACTGCCCTTTTTTTCCTCGGCGCAGTGGTCGAAGAAACGGGTTACATGGGCTATGCCATTGATCCGATGCAGAAACGATTTGGTGCATTGTCGGCCAGTATCCTGATCGGCATACCCTGGGCAGTCTGGCATTACCCATCGATCGTCCAGCAAGGTCACAGTTGGACTTGGATAGCCTGGGGAACACTCGGCACGGTAGCGGTGCGCGTACTGATCGTCTGGCTCTATAACAACACGCATAAAAGTTTATTTGCCTGCATTTTGTTTCATACGTTGCTGAACATAGGAAGGCCATTATTTCCGGCAGATCAAACGCACAATCCATTGGTCGATTATCCGGCCATTCACTATTCACTGCTTGCTGTCACCGCTGGTGTTGTCATTTTTTTGTGGGGATCAACCACATTAGCCCAGTATAAATATTCCTGATTTTAAGTAATTATGAAATGGCTGACCTTCTTTTTGCTGGTTCATTTACTCTCCATTCTATTCTGGATATTGGGGGCCATTGCCCCGGATTTTACAAAGATTTTGCCCATAAAACTCCCAATAAGTGCGCTGATGACGGTTTGCCCGTTAATAGCAGCCGCCATGCTGGTTTATAGAGAACGAAAAATTCAGGGCGTTAAAGAACTGTTGAACCAAACCTTCGACTTCAAAAAAATAAAAGACAAACGGTGGTATCTGCCTATCGTTTTTCTAATGCCTGTCATCGCCGTTCTTTCTTATTGGTATACGACGTTGACGGGCCTGCTGATCCCTGAACCTCAGACACCTGTTTTATCACTATTTATCTTTTTTGTCGTCTATTTTACTGGTGCCATTGGCGAGGAAATTGGCTGGAGTGGTTACGTTATTGGCCCAATGCAAAACAGGTATGGCGCATTAAAAGCAAGTGTGATTTTGGGAATTGTGTGGGCAACCTGGCACCTCATACCCTGGAATCAGACGCACCAAACCCCGGTCTGGATAATCTGGCAATCGGTCAGCACCGTTTTTATGCGGGTTGTCATGGTCTGGTTATTCAACAATACGGGCAAAAGCGTGTTTGCGATGGTTCTTTTTCACGCCATGATAAATATCAGCCCGTATCTGATTCCGGGTAATGGCGCATATTATGACCCGCTTACAACTTGTATTTTAGTGACGATAATGGCTATAATTATTATTTTTCTGTGGGGATCAAAAACATTGACTCAGTACAGATATGCTTGATTTTAAGGCTGTTAGTAGTTCGTTATTGTTTAACGATTTTATTCCGTCATCGTTTAGAAATATGCTTTGACTGTTAAAAAAAGTCCCGTAATAAATATAGTTCCAAGAGTAACATAAGTGAACGTATTTCGCTCAAGTTGTTTGCTACATGGAAAGAACATTCTGTATAGTCCAAGTAGTAGACATAACCACCCAATTAAAGTAATTAATATTGTCCAGTCAATCGTCCATTTATTATGAGAGCGAATTAACGCGAGTCCACCTACGAATAGAAGCAACCCATTCAGGTAAACAACCGTTGCTTCTACTTTCGTCCAGATGTGAAAGTTTAATAACTCGGACAATGAAAGAGCCATAAGAGTTGGTCCTATCAGTCCTGCAATGTTTTTTGTAGTTTCCATTTAATTTGTAAGGCCAGAAATCTTTCCACATCATAAATTACCGAATGTGCTGATGGAGATATTTTGGGCAATATGAGGTCAAATGCATGGTCTGTCTGTGGTAAAATATGCATTAACGTTAGCACTTTTTCCTCCACCAAACGGGTGTGTAAAATACGCGTAGTATTTACGGGGGCCATCAGGTCATGTTCACCTTGTATTAGGATTGTTGCAGGACATTCAGCATGTACATGCGTGACAGGTGAGAAAAAAGCGTATTGCTCAGGGCACTCATCCGGATGCCCACTTAAAAGCGAAGCAAAAACTCCTGCATTTGCAAAGTCTTTATCAAAGTTAAAGCGATAATATGCTTTGCCCATTCTTTTAATCAGCCATTCGGGCATTTGAACAGGCAAAGCTTTTTTGGGTCTGCCGGGAGTTGAGCGGGTGGTAAGATGCTGGTTGGTATGGTAGTACATGGCCTCTAAATCTGTTGGGCCATATAAGGAAACAACTCCGCATACGCTGATATCCTTCTCCACCAGTTCATCTGGCGTAAACTGCGGGTTGTTGGCTGTATAGGCTGTCATCAGGGCAAGATGCCCCCCCGCAGAACCCCCGCTAACAACAATTGTATCAGGATTTATTCCGTAAGTGCGTGCATTTTCTTTCATCCATACAATGGCCCGCTTTACATCGTTTACCATTCCCATCATGTCCGTTTCAGGAGCAAGGCGATAAGCCACGTCCATAATCACATGACCCTGGGCAGCCAGATGACTAAAAAATGGACGAGTACCAACATCTTTATCGAGCAAATACCACGCACTACCATGTAGATATATAAAAGCCAAACCTGAAGGAGTGACAGTTGCATTTGGTTGCCATACATCACACAAAAGTTTTCGGTTGTTACCGGGAATGGTTGCAAATGAAATGTCTTGCTCCATGCGTGGAATCGGCACGGCGGGTAATCTTAGTATTGTTCGTCTTGGGAGAAAATGATTTTTTTGTTCGACACTTATGCAGTTCTCCCAACTCAAACCGAAAGCTTGTTCAAAACCGCTTGAAACATCTGGTGGACGGGTAACTCTAAAGATATGTATGAAAAAAAACAAGCCGTCATACAGACCAATCAAGCTAATGAAAACAGAACCAGTTGTCAATCCCACAATGGCACTCAATACACCAATAAAGAAAAGCAGCGGTGATAATGCGGAGATAAATAGCTTTAATATCCACAAAACCGGCGTAGGCCAATGTAACCGAAGGAAAATTAAAATGCTCATTAGGGCAGCCAAACAGCCTAAAACAGTTGCAAGAATTTGACTGATTAATCTAATAATTTCCATTTGGCTTAATTGCATTTACAGTATCAAAGTAAAATACTTGATTAAAAAAGAAAATGATATATGTCCGAAAAGGAATTGATCTATATCAGGTAAAAGTGATACAGGAAATAAAGGCAATGAATGGCTGTTGATCGATGCTTACATTATTGAACCTATCAGGGCATAACGGGCCAGTCAGGATCACGAAAACTGAGCCAGTGGTTAGACGCCAACCCCAGCCAGTTCCCTAAAGATAGGATCACGTCTTTCCTCATCACAGGGGCTATCGGTAACGTTGGCACTGCCGCTCTTGCCCATTTGCCTACGGACTCACAGCCCGCTTTTTATACAACAAATGACCAGAAAGATACGGTTACCGAAACCGGGCGATGGCTTGACTTTGAGCAGCCGGATTCGTTCGCGAAGGTGGGAATGCGGTGGGGGAGGAACGCAAGCCCATGGCTGAACCATTAATTTTCTTACATGTATGCTTCGTCCCGGTCAAATCGCAATTTGAGAACCCCCACCCGGTTGAGTACCCGAAGGAGGGGGTAGGCCGGATCGAACTCGTGCCAGCGGAAACCACCGAAGTTGGGACGACCGCCAAATTTGTGGTGGTTATTGTGGTACGATTCGCCCATCATCAGAAAATCAAACGGCAGCAGGTTTTTAGCCGTGTCGCCTACGGCAAAGTTGGTGTAACCGTACCGGTGGGCGTACCAGTTGATGATGGCTCCGTGAATTGGCCCCATCAGAAAATGCACGGGCAAGAGCAGAAAGAACCAGGGTGATGGGGCAAACTGAAGGTAAAACAGCGTGTAAGCCGTACCCCAGGCCAGTCGTACCGACCAGCGACCACCAAACCGTTCCATCCATTCCCAGTTGGGCACCCCCTGTTTAAACTTCGCCGGGATATGGTCGCGGTTGTTGATGATGTCATTGTAAAAGATCCGGGTCTTCCACATCATGTCGAACAGGTTTCTGGAAAACGACGGCGAATGCGGGTCTTGCTCGGTATCGGCGTGGGCGTGGTGGAGCCGGTGCATAATGCCATACGCGTGCGGACTCAGGAATGAAGCGCCCTGCCCGACAAACGTCAGTACATAAAAGACTTTTTCCCAGCGGCTACTCATCGTAAACATCTGGTGGGCAGCGTACCGGTGGAGAAACAGGGTTTGCATCAGCACCGACAAGTACCAGTGCGCGAGAAAGAACAGTAAAATAATCATCAAAACACAAGGCACTGGTACGGGCGGTGCCAACCAGTAAGTTAAATCAAATTGAGTGTCATCAGGCTGGTCAGAAACTGATAGTAGCTCTGCTTGACCCGATTGAATTCATCGGTCAGGGGGCGACAATGTCTCTCAACAAGGGTATAGACCCCGAATTGGGGCTCATGGCAGGTTTGGCGTTCTGTAGGCGTACAGGTCATTCCTTGGCAGACCATATCGAGCCGTACCTGTTGGAAGCTCATTTTCAACAGGTTCAGGCTTCCGATATAATCAACGGCTGGATGGTGCAGACTGCGGTAGCTGTGGTGTTCCGGCAGAGTAGTCAGCAAGCTCAGCAGCTGATCGATCTCCTGATCATTCCGGACGAGTGTGGCTGCCCAGTGCTGGTTTTGGTATTGACAGGTCTGAATCCCTGGAGGAAGAGTGCCCAGAGGCAAGTCAGGAGTGAGCTGATCATTCATGATTTAACGAGCGAATAGAGAAATGTATGGCGGCAAAAGTAGCCGCGTCGCCCTGCCCAATTGCTGATACTCGTCACATGGCCAGGTGATTTTTGTTAGCTCTTTCCATCGCCTGAAGTTATCATCTATCCGGCTCCGACAGAGATCATACGTTACCCACCGGCTAATCTCTACTTTTGCCCGTCTCAATGTCTTGCCCGGAAATCAACCGGACGCTTAAATGAACGGTGATGGAGTAAGAGGGAAGTGGCCAGAAACTGCCTTTTCAGCGTCCAATAAAACCGTTCAGTTTAATACTTCAGAGGTTTACGCTGTACTTGGCTTTTTCTGGACGGTTTTGATAAGTGTATCATATACAATATCAGTCTCTATCTAAAGCCAAATGGCTATTCTTGCCTATCTTGGGTGGCGTTTCTTTGTCGTTCATTATGCAATTTTCGGAGTTAATTACCACGCTGGAAGGTTTACATCAGCAACTCAGTCAGCAGGCCGTCCATCAGGCTGACCAGTTAATGACGCTACGCAACTGGCTAAGTGGATTCTACATTGTCGAATACGAATAGCATGGAGAAGACAGAGCCACCTACGGCCAAAATCCCATTCCCCGCCTTGCGCTGGCCATGAAGCAACAAGGCTTCCGGAGCTTCTCTGACCGCAACCTGTACCTCTCCAAAAACTTCTACCTAACCTGCCCAAACATTTTGTAGTTCTTAACTGTAAAATTTCAACTTGTTGGCTATGAGTTAATTAATGACAAATCACTACGTAAGTATACACATCTAAATGGCGTACCATCGATTGATTACAATCGGCTAGTTGAGCGCCTGACGTTTACGCGCTTTGTCGAACTGATGAAGGTCGACGATCCACTCCGACGACGGTTTCAGAAGATCGAAGCCCTCAAGAACGCATGGACAGCGCAAGAGCTGAATCGGGTGAATCGGGCCATCACGACGCTGATGGCTGAACGCACTGGCCTCTCAACCGACAAAGCGGTCGTAGTTGCTCGCAGCAAAGACAACCTACCGGCCAGACTAACCGATTATATCCGGAATCCATACCTGTTGGAGTTCCTCGGTATTGAAGAAAATGCCGCATTTTCAGAGAACGACCTTGAAATAGCATAGCTATTATCAATCACTTGCAAGACTTTCTGTTGGAATTAGGCCATGGGTTTTGTTTCGAAGCCCGGCAGAAGCGCATCAGCTTCGACAATCGACATTACCGAATTGATTTAGTCTTCTACCATCGTGTCCTAAAGTGTCACGTAGTAATCGATTTAAAGATTGGCGAGTTCGACCACGCTGATGCTGGCCAGATGAACATGTACCTGAACTACTATGCTGACCAGGAAGCTACTTTAGGTGACAATCCACCAGTCGGTGTTATCCTCTGCGTCAGCAAGAACAACGCAATGGCAAAGTACGCCACCAGCGGTTTGGCTCACGAGGTTTTTGTCTCTGAGTACTTGACCAACTTGCCGGCGAAAAAACAGCTTCGGGCGTTTATTGAGCGTGAGAGTCGAAATATTAGTGATTAATAAGACCTGATACAAACTGTACGAACCTTTGTCACTCATGGCTGAAATCGTTCACGAAAAGGTTGCCTTTTAAGGATGGCAACAATCAAAGGTACAAACCATTGAAAAGAGGAGTGGAGGGTGTCCCCGTTTCTGCTTTAACGGTAAAATACTGTTTTGAGAGCAGATTCAGATTGGCTGTTGGCACGTAGTTAGCACCATTGCTCACCCATAAACGAATCTTT
>JANPJE010000349.1:0-4875 GCA_031425355.1 Spirosoma sp.
CGAACGTACGTTGGCAATCCACGAATAGCCTGTTGAGCGAACGCATGGGCAACATAAGCCTCGAAACCCAGTCCAGCCGTACAGAAAAAAGGGTGCTCGTTAATTTCTCCGCTGTCAATAATTACCGGACGACCAGTTAACGCCCGCTCGATAGCTTTCATCGGGTTAAGAGGAATACCCAGATGCCGCGCCAGGCCATTCCCCGATCCAATGGGCACAATACCCAGCGCCGTTGCCGAACGCCGAAGGGCCTGAGCCGTTTCGTTGATGGTGCCATCGCCCCCAATCGCCAACACCCGATTGACGCCCCGCTCAACAGCCGCAGCGGCCAGTTCGGTTGCGTGGCCCGGATGAGTGGTCAGGACCACGTCGGGCGAGAAACCAAGTGCATCGGCCCGGCGCATAAAAGCCTCCTGAAGCAGTTTTTTTTGCCCGACCGACGTAGTGCCGGAAAGTGGATTGATGATGGCCAGAACAGCCGAACGAGTTGTCACTTACGAGAAGAAAATAAACAGAATCAAAATAAACACAACGATGAATATGTAGTACCAACCGTCGGAGAAGATATACGGTTTGTACTCATCATAGAATTCGCGGATTTTTTTCATAGATCGAACAGGTTTACGGTTCGTTGTTTGTGGTTCGTAGTTTGTGCATCAGCCACTACGAACCACAAACAACGAACCAACACACTACAACGCCTGCCCGCCATTCACTGATAATACGTGACCGTTCACAAACGAAGCTTCGTCGGAGGCTAAGTAAAGATAGGCATGGGCGATGTCTTCGGGTTTGCCAATACGCCGGGCTGGAATCGAAGCAACCGCCTGATTACGAACCTCATCGGGCATGGCGTCCGTCATGGCAGTTTGGATAAAACCCGGTGCAACAGCGTTGGCGGTAATGCCTTTGGGTCCAAGTTCCTTCGCCCACGACCGGACCATGCCGATAATTCCGGCTTTGGCGGCTGCGTAATTGGTTTGACCAAAGGCACCATGAACGCCATTTATGGACGATGTACAAATAATCCGGCCTTGTTTCTGCTCAACCATGTAGGGCGCAATGATTTTTGTGCAGTTGAAAACACCAGTCAAATTCACGTCGATGACCTGCTGCCATTCGTCAAATGACATTTTCAGCAAGCTTTTATCACGGGTAATTCCAGCATTATTGATCAGAATATCAATTCGACCGTAGCGAGCATAAATGTCGCGGGCAGCGACTTCGATACCGGGCACATCGGTGGTGCTGATTTTCATAAACTCACACCGGAAGCCCTGATCGCGCAGGATTTGGGCTGCGGCTTCGCCCTCATCGAGCAAATCCCAGATGATGACCGTAGCGCCTTCGCGGCAAAATACATCGGCGGCTTTCTGACCGATTCCCCGGGCCGCCCCGGTGATAATGGCAACTTTGTTTTCTAAT
Source organism: Spirosoma sp. (assembly GCA_031425355.1). Lineage (GTDB taxonomy): Bacteria > Bacteroidota > Bacteroidia > Cytophagales > Spirosomataceae > Spirosoma. The sequence continues at coordinate 1,426 of JANPJE010000349.1, forward strand.
CGCATGAGTTCGGAAAAACACTTAAATGGTGAACGAATAACGCAAAAATCTATCCGATTCACCAACTTTGTTTCGGTTGCCGAATTCCCGTCTTTTTTTTACCCAAAACCCTGTTGATTATGAAGAAACTCGTTACTGTTTTACTATTCAGCCTGTTGGCGTTGCCCGTATTGAGTCAGCAGCAGCAGGCTAAAATTGCAGCCGCCAACCGCGACCGTAGGGCCATACTGGCAACGCTTAAACGCCAAACCGACGACTGGAATGCCGGACGTATCGAAAAATTTATGGTTGGCTACTGGCAATCGGACTCGCTAACGTTCGTGGGCAAATTAGGCATTACGTACGGCTATCAGCCTACACTTGCCAACTACAAAAAAAGGTATCCGGATCGTGCGTCGATGGGCACGCTTAAATTCGATATACTGGAATTGGATTTCCCCGCTCCCAACGTCGCCTACATCATCGGTCGCTTTCACCTGACGCGCCCCCAAATTGGCGACGCAGACGGTCATTTTACCTTGCTGTGGCGCCGAATAAAAAACCGATGGGTCATCGTCAGCGACCACTCCAGTTCATGATGAATGAGTAAATGACTGAATGAAGACTATCCGGCTGACCAGTTTTGCGCCAGCTATTCGCTCTTTCACTCTTTCACTCTTTCACTCTTTCACTCTTTCACTCATCAATTGAGTAGGTTCTTTCGCCGATAATCGTTCGCGCAGTTCAGTAACGGGTTTCTCGAAGAATTTGAACAGCAGCGTTGACAGGATCAAAACTAATCCCCAGAACAGGCCGACTTTAAACCAGCCAACGGTCAGTGACGTAGTAGGTATCCGATCGACAAACGTCATCATGATAGGCGTTAGGTTGAGCAGGTACATCGAGTACGAAATCAGGCTGATGTGTGTGATAACGCGGGCAATGCCAAACCGGGTCAGTATGCCCGTCGCGGACTGCCATCCGTCCATATACGGCATCAGTAGCGCCATGCTCAACCCAATAACCGGAAAATAAAGAGTGCGTTTGTAAAACGTGTACGCGGGGAAAAGACCGGCGTCGCCGTAGAATTTCAAGATAACAATGGACGACGTAAAAGCCGCCAGCAGGGTTAAACAAAGCCCCACGATTAGCAGACGGCGACGTAACGTATCATTTTGCCAGTTGGCAGGAAAATAATGCTTTACATAAGCTGCCAGTACGCCGTATGAAATAGCATCTAAGCGCGTCAGCACGATGCCCCGAAAGCCCAGTTCACCCTCCGAAATCGGAATCTGGAGCGCAATGATGAAACGGTATAAGTTTGTGCCGATGATGACGAATAGAATGGTTATCAATACAATACGCTGTTTTGATAACCGCGCCGAAAACAAAACATGAACGATCCAGAGCACCAAGGGGAGCGTAATGTATGACCATTCTTCAATAGCCAGACTCCAGGTTTCGGGGAAGAAATCGGGAACGTAACTGGCGAAATTCTGGAGAAAAACGTAGTATTTAGCTATCGTGGACCCGTCGGGTAGCGTGTTTTGCAATCCGCTTCGCCACGCTCTGAGCAGCGCAAACACGATAAGGCCGGTCAGGACAAGGTAATAATTGGGCAGAGTACGGAACCACCGGCGGGTCCAGAAATTAAGCAGTAGCTGGTGGTCAAATACGCCCTTCTTCTCGTAAGACCGGATCAGAATACCCCCAATCAGAAAGCCGCTTAACACAAAAAACAATTCAACACCATCGGGCAGGAAGTGATGCCAGAAAGCTCCGCTGTAATAGTCTTTCAAAGCAATGGTGGCGTGAGCATCGACCACAATCAGAATAGCGGCCGCCCGCATCACATCCAGTCCAAATACGCGCTTCGCGGTTGCGATATCGAGGCTAAGTAATTTTCTCAACATAATAGACTACGAAGGTAATGATGAATGATGAATGATAAGTGAACTTTGCCCTCGCATTCATCACCGGAACGCCAGCCCGGTCATCACTCATCATTTAACATCTGACATTCTTATGGAATTTGGACTCAATGCTGTTCATCATTACCCATTTCAGTTCTCGCAGAATGAAGTAGCTGATTTTGCCCGCGTCACGGGCGATAACAATCCGCTTCACCTCGATGCCGATTTTGCCGCGCAAACGCCTTTCAAACGCCCCATTATTCACGGGATGCTGGGGGCCAGCGTATTTACGAAAGTGCTTGGTACGGAGTTTCCGGGCTACGGTTCCGTTTACCTCGGTCAAACGCTGGAGTTCCTGCGTCCGATGTTTGTCGATACCGCCTACGAAGCTACGTTTACCGTTCAATCGATTGACTCAGCCAAACATACGGCGCAGATTCTGGGCGAAATTCGGGATGTGCAGACCGGCAAAGTCACAACGCGGGGCATGGCAACGCTGATGCACCGGGAGAAGATTTTATAGAGACGAAACGGTTGCGTCTACACAAAAAAACTCCCTCGTCAGTACGTTTGCCTGACGAGGGAGCCTCTGCTTTGCGGTCCTGAAGACCTGTTTACTTACTCTGCGCCGTTTTTGGCGTTTTGAACTTCCGAGCGGATGTTCTGTGCAAGCGTTTTCAAATCCTGCATGCCTTTCCGAACGCGTGTTCCGGCAGCCTGGTTATTTTTTTCGTAGAATTTCTCGAAATCACCTTCCAGCGACATAACCAAATTCTTTACTTCATCGAACCGTGCCATAACGATTTGTATGGGTTTAAGTGTGTGAAAAATGCCCTAATTCCGCTAAAAACGCGACTTTCGCCTGAAATTTAGTCATTCTATCATACAGCGCAATAGGTAAGACTAAAAAATAGCAAAAAAATGCAATTTTTTCACAAAAACCCTACTCAGCGGCTGCTTCTGCCGAAATTTCGACCGTTTCTGAGGCAATTTCGGTGTTTTCAGACCGATATGCACCCGCCTTCAATTTCGCGGCCACATCGGAGAACGCTTCGAGGGTAAACTGCACGTCTTCGAGGGTGTGGGCGGCCGTTGGTATAATGCGCAGCATTACGATCTCTTTCGGCACAACCGGGTACACAACAATCGAGCAGAAGATGCCTTTGTTCTCGCGCAGATCGCGAATCAATCCCGTTATTTCGGGAATGCCGCCCTGCAAATTTTGCAGGAGTACGGGCGTAACCGGCGACTGTGTTTCGCCAATATCGAAGCCACGTTCTTTCAGGCCGTTTTGAAGCGCATGAACATTTTCCCAAAGTTTATCGCGAAACTCCGACGAGTTACGAATCATGTCTAACCGCTTCAGGCCACCCACCACATACGGCATCGGCAGGGCTTTGGCGTACGTCTGCGACCGCATGTTGTATTTGAGGTACATGATAATGTCGTGGTCGGCGGCAATGAACGCACCAATGGCGGCCATCGATTTGGCAAAAGTCGAGAAATACAGGTCGATTCCATCCTGACAGCCGAGCATTTCGCCAACGCCCGCGCCGGT
>JANPJE010000350.1:0-19270 GCA_031425355.1 Spirosoma sp.
CCGGATTATTTACGCAGCGGATCAACCAGCGCAACGACCAGCAAACGCGTTCGATGACCAACAGCATCAACGTGAGTTATACCGAGCCGCTTTCGCTACGTCAAACGCTTGAGTTTCATTACACGTTGTCGAATAATCACAACACCTCGAATCGGGCCGTCAACGATTTCAACGAAGCCACCAGTCAGTACGATCTGGTGAACGACCGGCTAAGCAATCGGTTTGTTAATGATTACGTAACGAATCGGGGCGGGTTGACGTGGCAAACCAAACGGCTGAAATACACCTACGCGGTCGGGCTTGACGGGCAACAGGCAAGTCTGCGCTCAAATAACCTCAGCCGGGATACCAATCTGAGCCGGACGTTCACGAACCTGCTGCCCAATGCGTTGTTTACGTATAATTTCGGGAAGAGCCGCACGCTGCGGATCAACTACCGCACCCGCATCAATGCGCCATCGGTCAATCAGTTGCAGCCCGTTCCGAACAACACCAACCCGCTGAATATTCAGCTTGGCAACCCCGATCTGCAACCCGAATACAGCCATAACATCGCCCTGAATTTCAATCGGTTCGAGCCATCAACGTTTCGCAATCTGTTCGCATCGCTGAACGTCAGCCGGACGGATAACAAAATTGTCAATTCAACGTCGTTCACGCAATCGGGCGCGCAAACGACCCTGCCCGTCAACACAGACGGCTATTACACCGCCAACGGTTCTCTGGTGCTGGGGCAACCCGTTAAACTGGGTAAGCAAAAAGTCAATCTGAACCTGACAACCAACCTGACCTATAATACGGGAACGAGTTTTATAAACAGCCAGTCGAATCAGGTCAAAAACTGGCTCATCGGTCAGGGCGTGGGGATAAATTCAAACTTTACGGAGAAATTAGACTTGAATCTGTCGGGCAATATTAACTGGCAATCAGCCCAGTATTCGCTGCAAACCGAGCAAAACCGGAACGCCGGACCGACCACCTTCCTCAATCAGACCGTTACGTTAGATGTTTTTTATCAACTGCCGCTCCGATTCACCTTCTCAACCAATGTTTACTACAATCACTACGGCGGGAGTTCGGCCAGTTTCAACCAATCGTACACGCTCTGGAACGCCACGCTTGCCCGGCAGTTGTTCAAGCAGAATCAGGGCGAAATTCGGATTCAGGCGTTCGATTTGCTGAATCAGAACCAGAGCATTGTTCGCAACGTGACTGATACGTATACCGAAGAGGTTCGGAGCCGGGTGCTGAACCGGTATTTCATGATTAGTTTCGTGTATAATCTCCGCCGGTTCGGCGCGGGCATTACACCCCCGCGAGACCCGTTTGAGCAGCGTGAACGCGGACCGGGCAATCGCGGAGGCCGCGGGCAGGGGGGCGGTTTTCGGCGAAACCGGTAGAAGTCAGACTAAGTCATTCTTAAAACAAAATGTCGCCCACGGGCTGCATGGCGGGCGGTATGTCCGTTTCGTCCAGCATTTCGCGCAGGTCGATCTCAATGGTCCGGCTTATGGACGAGATGGGTGTATCGTTGGCTCCGCCTTCAAACGGGTTTTCGGTGCTCTCCCCAACCTGCTCCAGACTCATAAATACCCACGATACCAGTACGCCGAACGGAATGGTCAGCCAGACAACATGGTCGCCGAGTTTATCAAATTCTTTCAGCAGGCCGAACGGGACCAGCAAGACAAATAGTCTGATAAACAATACGTTGATAGTCGCAAACTGACGCGGGTAGGGGAAGTTTTTGATCCGTTCGCTTTTGCCCTGATGTTCATAGAATTCCTTGAGCATCAATTCCAGTTCGATATAACGAAAGTTATCGACCCACCCGTCGTCGACCAGTTCGCGCAGTTGTTTCGATTGCCGGGCGAGGAGTTGCGTGGCCCGATTTTTCTTGCTCAGTATATAATCGGTTTCGGGATCGGGGAGGAGTTTACGGAGTTCGTCGGTCAGGTTGCTTTCCTGTTCAGGAATTTTGATTTTGTAATACTCACGGTACTCTTTATTATAGTTTTTCTGCATGTTCTCCCACTTCCGGGGTTCTCGCAACTGAAATCGCAAGGCTGTAAGCCAAGCTACGTGTCTGTAGATCAACTGCTTATGGATAACGGTAGAGCTACCGGCAGACGTTTCCGGGCTACGGACAAAGTCCCGGACCATAATTCCAAAACTTCGGCTGCTATTGACAATGCCGCCCCAGATCTGGCGGGCTTCCCACGCACGGGCATACGTAGCATTGTTCCGAAAACCGGCAATAAACGCGGCTGCCGTGCCCAGCAGGGCGATGGGTACCCACGGTATACCCACCCACTCCCAGCCCAAAACCGTATACAGAAACGTGACAACAATGTTGATACCCAGCAGCCAGTATAGATTGTGGCGAGTCCAGAACAGAAACTCTTTCAGCGTATAATTCCTTCCAGCGTGCATACGGTGTTAAACGTTATGAAAGGTAAATTTTTGTAAAAATGTCGAATGAAGTAAACTTATTTAAACAATTGAATATCATGAGTTTACAATTCCTTTTCATATGCCATGAACCGCAGACCCGGACGGAAACTGAGCGTAATCACGCCCGCCAACCGATAGCCTAATTTCGGGAAAAGCTTTTGCGTAATTTGATTTTCTGAATTGGTGTCAATCCGCAGAAAGGAAATGGTACGCTCAATAGCAATCCTTTCGGCCTGTGCCAGCAAGGCTGCCGCTACGCCTTGCCCGCGAAAAAACGGGTCAACAGCCAGCCGGTGGGTTACAATAGCCCGCTGGCTGAGGTCAAAGCCAACCTGTGCATATTCAGGTTCCTGATCTTCGGTCAGAGCCGCCAAACCCGCGAGTTGTCCGTTGATGTCAGCAACCCAAAGTTGGTCTTTGGTAATGTCTTGCCCGAACACTGTTTCGTTGGGATAACCATTATCCCACTGAAAATTACCGGCTTCATGCATGAGCGGAACAACATGCCGGATAAGATTCATCAAAGCCGGAAGATCATCTGCAGTAGCTTGGCGGATAGTCATTTGCGCGTGAATTATTTCCCTTCTTTCAGCATTTCCACCACCAGCGTCAGCTCATTTACGGTCGCTTCCGGGTCGCCGGAGTAGCCTACGTGCCGATAGCGGACACGGCCATCCGGCCCGATAATTACTTTGGTCGGGATGCCCTGCACTTTGTAGGCGTTGGCTACTTTCTGCTGCCCGTCAATGGGTACGACGAACGTGTACGGATGCTTGTCCATGAAATTCTGTACGCGCTGTGTTGAGCCACCCTCGCGGGTATTCACAAATAAAAACCGGACGTTCGGGTCGTTTTGAAAACGGGTTTGCGCTTGCTGCATAGCAGGAAACGACGCAATGCACGGCCCGCACCACGTTGCCCAGAAATCGAGTACGATCACTTTTCCTTTGAATGCCGACGACGCAATCGTCCGACCCTGCAAATCGGTGAGCGAAAAGGCGGGAGCCGGTTCGTTGATGAGCAACTGCTGAAGTTCATCCCGTTTGTCGGCCTGCAAATCGGCTTCGAGGTCGGTCAGGTAGGCGTCGGCTTTCTGCTCATTCTGGCCGGGCTGTTTGGCATACCAGTTGCGAAAGGCAAATTTCAACGCCGGTGTCGCTTTCCCAGCCTGCACAGCGGCCTCAACCATCGGGCGGGCGTCGGCGGCATGGTTCGTGCGGAGAGCGGACTGATAGTAACGTTCGTTGGTGCGTGGGTCGCTGTTTTCGGCGTCGTCGGGGTTGATAACTGCTTGATAAGCCGTGTAGGCATCGGCATGTTTGCCCTGCTGCTCCAGCGTTCGGGCGTAGGTATTCATCAGTTGCCGCTGCCGGATTTGTTTTTCCGTTTCCCAGTTTCCCGCTACGTTACCGGGTTTGGGCTGGGTTTTCAAAACGGCCATCGCCCGCTTAATCAACTGCTCGGCTTCGGGTAATGACCGTTGTTCTTCAGCCAACCGGAAAGCCATTGTGTTGAGCATCGTAACATCGACAAGCGACGCGGGCTGGCCGTCTATAAACGTCATTAATCCGCGAATATCATTGTTTTTAAAATAGCTGTCGGTCATGATAACCGTTAGCGCAGACAGATGCGGGGACGTAGGAAATTCTCTCAGGAAAGCGGCATAAGCGGCTTTTTTACGCGACCAATCTACCTCGTTCCGAATGCTTGTCGCACGATCTTTCTGCATCAATGAACCCACGGGGTCCTGTGTTTTCTGACGTTCGCGCAGGGCGGTTGCTTTCGGAAAATCGCCCATGCTTTCGTACAACTGAGCGGCTAAGGCCAGTTCGGCAGCAGTTGGCGTTGGCCTCGACTTGAGATACGATTCAATACCTGCTTTCACTTTTGGCCCATATCCGGGCTTTTTCTGCTTAATCTGAGCGGCCAGTAAATCGGCCCAGTAATGTGGGCGCAGGTCAGGGTTCTGGGCAATTTCGTGTTCGTAGAGCGTAACCACCCAGTTGGGGTCGGGGCGGGCACCGGATTCATACAGAAAATGACTCCGGGTAAATGCCGATGCCTGTCCGCCGGTGGCGTGTGGCACAATCCGGCCAGCGGCATCGGAAACCGGAATGACGTACAATTGCCCTTTATTGAGGTCCGTTCGCTGAGGCTGTTTACTGTTCCGAAAGAGCAGCATGATGCCCGACGTCTCTTTTTTGGGCATCACCAGCTCGCCAGTGAAGTCGGTTCCGCGTCGTACCAGCGTCACGCTTGCCGGGCGGCTGAGGTGCATCTGGCTGGGTGCTCCGTAGTATACGTAGCGGCCCTCAAGGGTGCTGTCTTTGGCTAACGGCGTCGTTTGGGGCGTATAGGTAAATGACACTGGCTGCCCCAACTGCGGTCGTTCCGGCGAAAAGCAGAATTGCGCCGTGGCAGGGAGACAGGCGATGGTCAGAAGGACGGCAGACAAATAGTTGATTTTCATAACGTGAAATGAAGAAAAAATAAATGGGAGTTGGGCGGGGCGGCCCGTGCCGGTGGTCAGCCAATCTTATCAAGCCACCACTGGCTCCTCTTTCACGACTGGTTTCGACACCGCCCAGAGGCCCGCATACGTAAATAACCCATTGAGCAGCAACCGCTCAAAGCCGAACTGATAGCCACCAAACCAGGCTGCCGAATTCTCGTTGATGATGTATGTGAGTACCGGCGACGCTAAACAAATGAACGGAACGGCGCGGTCCAGAACGGGGCGTTTGTTGAACATCCCGAAGGCATACAAACCCAGCAATGGTCCGTAAGTGTACCCCGCAATGTCGAAAACCGCCGTAATAACTTCCTTGCTGTTGACCTGCCGGAAAATCAGAATGACCACATAGAACAAGAGCGAAAAACCAATGTGTACGAAGTGCTTGATGCGTGACCGTTGTGCTTCAGGCCGCTTTTCAACGTTCATGAAATCGACACAAAAGGAGGTCGTCAGGGCAGTCAGGGCGGAGTCGGCACTGGCATACGTAGCGGCTGTGATGCCCAATAGAAACGTGATGGCTACGGCTAAACCGAGATGATTGAGGGCCAGCATCGGGTATAAATCGTCGGTGCGGGCCGGAATAGCAATGCCTTCGCGCTGGGCATATACGTAGAGCAGTACGCCAAGGGCGAGGAACATGAAGTTAACGAAAACAAGCGTAGTCGTAAACCAGAACATGTTTTTCTGCGCTTCGCCGATGTTCTTGCAGGTCAGGTTTTTCTGCATCAAATCCTGGTCTAAGCCGGTCATCACGATGGCAATGAACGCTCCCGAAATAAATTGCTTAAAGAAATTTTTCGGGTCGTTGGCATCCCAGAAAAACACCTGCGACATTGAATTTTCTTTCACGGTTTGAACTAAGCCACCAAATGAAAGACCTAATTCCTGCGAGATGAGGATGATGGTCAGAATCACCGCCGAAATCAGAAAAACCGTCTGAAGTGAGTCGGTCAGGATAATCGTTTTCACGCCCCCTTTAAACGTATAGGCCCAGATCAGACCTATGGTAATGAACACCGATACCTCGAAGGGAATGCCCAGCCCGTTGAACAGCGCGATCTGCAACACGCCAGCCGCTACATAGAGCCGGACCGCCGAGCCAACGGTTCGGGCCAGCAGAAAAAAGCCCGCGCCGGTTTTGTACGACCAGAAGCCGAAGCGCTTTTCGAGATAGCCATAAATCGAAATCAGATTAAGCCGATAGTAGAGTGGCATGAGCACCGTGCCGATAACCACATAACCTACAATGTAGCCCAGCACGACCTGAAAATAAGAAAATCCGATGGTGCCGACTGCCCCCGGCACCGAAATGAACGTAACGCCCGACAGCGACGTACCAATCATGCCAAAGGCTACTAACCACCAGGGCGACTGCCGGTTGGCTGTGAAAAAGGTGGTGGTGTCGGCTCCCCGTGACGTATAAAACGAAACGGCGATCAACATACCAAAATAAACAACCAGAATAACTAAGGCAAGGGTCGTGTTCATGTAGAAATAGTAAAAGTACAAATACGGTTACGGTCGCATAAGCGGCCCTGTTACAATCATTTACCAACAAAATCAGGCAACTTTTCGAGTCATAAATGGGTTGTTTTATAGCGAGGCTCTCGTTTCCGAAAGTGCCTGTTTTGCCGTAAATTTGCTAAATAAATACCACTTTATCTTCTATGCAACCTTTTGAAGAAACCGTTGTGGACGTACTCGACGAAGTCGTTGAAACCGACGTTCATAACCTCATTGTCTTCAACGACGAGATCAACACGTTCGAGCATGTCATCGACACGCTGATTGATGTCTGCAAACACACGCCCGAGCAAGCTGAGCAGTGTACGTTGCTGATCCACTATAAAGGCAAATGTTCCGTTAAAAACGGCTCATGGGAAGAACTTGTGCCGATGCGTAACGAAATCTGCCGACGCGGCATTAGCGCGGAAGTCTTAAATTAAAGAGCGAAAGACCGGGCCGCCGGTGCGGTGAATGAGTGAATGAGCGAAAGTTGACACGCCAGCCACTCTTTCACTCTTTCGCTCTTTCACTCTTTAATGTGAAAGCTCTTGGAATACCCCTCCAAACTGATAGAAGACGCGGTGAATGAGGTGTCGAAACTGCCGGGAATCGGGAAGAAAACCGCTCTCCGGCTGGTGTTGCACCTGCTCAAACGCGATGAAGAACAAACCGAATTGCTGGCCCAGAGTCTGACGGCCATGCGCACAAAAGTCAAATATTGCCGGAAATGCCACAATCTTTCCGATAATGATGTGTGTACGATTTGTGCCAGCAACAAACGCGATCAATCGCTGATCTGCGTAGTTGAGGACACCCGCGACGTACTGGCTATTGAGAACACAGCGCAGTATAAAGGGCTTTATCACGTACTGGGAGGCATTATTTCGCCGGTCGAAGGCATTGGCCCGAGCGATTTGCAGATCGACTCGCTCATGGCCCGGCTGCACAGTTCCGAAAGCGAACAGGTACGCGAAATCATCCTGGCCATCAGCCCAACGATGGAAGGCGACACAACGGCCTTTTATTTACAGAAAAAACTCCGACCCTTCAACCTCAAATTATCGACCATCGCTCGCGGTATTCCCATCGGGGGTGACCTTGAATATGCCGATGAGGTAACGCTCGGACGTAGTATCGTGAGCCGGATCGCCTACGATTAACAACGGGCTGTACGACGGGTTTTATTTGGCAGGATTACAGGATTACCATTCAGATAAAAATCCTGTTTAATCCGACCGTCGGCCCGGCTGTAATCCTGTCTAAAAACATTCCCATTAATGGCCTGTCAGATAGAAAAAACCCGTTTCTTTGCGTCTGTGACAATGATTGCCTGAACATTCACCCGGTAGATGGGTTCTGTTTAGTGGTCTTGTCGTCACAGACACTTTTTTGTCTCCAAAAACCAACTTTCGCATGAATCGCTCCGAGTTTTTAAAAATGGCTTTTGCTACGTCGGCCAGTTTAGTTGCTTTCCGCTCATTTGGTTTTGCGCCAAATCAGGCAGAAGGACCCTTCAAACTGGCTCCCCTGCCTTACGACGCCGGTGCGCTCGAACCCCACATCGACAAAATGACGATGGAAATTCACCACGGCAAGCACCACAAGGCTTACGTTGACAACCTCAATAAAGCCGTTGCCGGAACCGACATGGCGAAAATGGACATCGATGCGCTGGTCAAAAGTGTCAGTGCCACCACGCCACCCGCCGTACGGAACAATGCCGGTGGTCACTGGAACCATACATTTTTCTGGGGCATTCTGGGTGCAAGCGCGGGCGGTGCGCCAAAAGGCCCACTGGCTGATGCCATTACCAAAAAATTTGGTTCGTTCGATAACTTTAAAACCGAGTGGGGCAAGGCAGCAACGGCCCGTTTTGGATCAGGTTGGGTGTGGCTTATCAAGACCGGCAACGACGTAGAAATCACGACGACGCCCAATCAGGACAACCCGCTGATGGCTCTGGCCGAGAAAAAAGGGACGCCCGTTCTGGGTCTCGACGTTTGGGAACATGCCTACTACCTGAAATACCAGAACCGTCGGCCTGAGTACGTTACCGCCTTCTGGAATGTGGTTGACTGGAACAAAGTCGGCAAGAATTTCTCTTAATAGTAGATAGTGTAATAGGTGGGGTGGTGGAGTGGGTGGCTGGTCACTTACTTCACTACTCCACCTATTACACTATCTGCCAAATTTGTACTTTTGTAAAAATAGCTTTACTCCATGTTATCAGAAGAATTATACAACGAAATTCCATCGTTGGATCTGGCCGATTTTACTTCCGGCGATGCAGAACGCAAAGCCCGTTTTGTGCAAAATTTAGGCGGGGCGTTCAATCAGATTGGCTTTGTTGCGATCCGTAATCACGGCCTGACCGATGAATTGACCCAACGCCTTTACCGGTCAGCACAGGCGTTTTTCTCCTCGCCCGATGCACTGAAACAGAAATACGAACACCCCGAACTGAATGGTCAGCGCGGCTACATTGGCAAAGGAAAAGAAACGGCTAAAGGGTTTAAAGTAGCCGATTTAAAAGAATTTTACCATATTGGTCAGCCGGAGCCGGAGGGTGATATGCCTGCTAACGTACTGCCCGACGAGAATCCCGAATTTAGCGAAGCGACCCTGACGGCATACCGTACTCTCGAAAACGCAGGTAAGCAGCTCCTTCGGGCTATTGCTCTCTATTTAGAACTGCCCGAAAATTATTTCGACGACAAAGTTAAAAACGGCGACAGCATTCTGCGGGCATTGCATTACTTCCCGCTTGACCCCGCCACCACGCCCGACGCGGCCGTTCGGGCTGCGCCACACGGCGATATCAACCTCATTACGTTGCTTATGGGAGCCTCGGCCGATGGGCTGGAAGTGCTCCGGCGCGATGGAAAATGGATTGGCATAACCGCCTTGCCCGATCAGGTAGTTGTCAATGTGGGCGACATGCTTGACCGGCTCACCAACCACAAACTGAAATCGACGATTCATCAGGTGGTGAACCCGCCCCGCGAAAAAATGAATCAGTCACGCTACTCGATACCATTTTTCATGCACCCCCGCGGTGATATGAACCTGAGCAGTCTGGAAAGCTGCATCGATGCGCAACACCCCAAAATTTATGTAGATATGACGGCGGGCGAGTTTTTAAACGAACGATTGATTGAACTGGGGCTGAAAAAATAGTCAGAGATCGTCAGGAGTGGTCAGAAATGGCCAAGTTTGACAGTCTCGGACGACTCCTGATACTAATTGACGATTTCTGACCATATTTGACCACCCTTGACTAATCCGGGCAATACGTGATTATACCCTGACCGTTAATGCTGCCTTACCTGACGACAACCCAGCCTGTGCGCCGAATTCGGTATTTCATCTTTTTAAAAGATGTACTGATTCTGGCTCTCACAACGTTTGGCGGTCCGCAGGTGCATCTGGCTATGTTTTATGAGCGCCTGGTACAGAAACGACGTTACCTCACCGAAGAAGAACTGCTGGAATTAAACGCGCTGGGTCAGGTGCTGCCCGGTCCAACCTCAACACAGACCATTACTGCCATCGGGTTCAAAATTGGTGGCCCCAACCTCGCTTACGTTACGCTGCTGATTTGGATATTGCCTGCTGTTTCCATCATGACAGCCGCTGGCATGGGCATTTTTTACCTCCAGCAACACCAATTATCCCTCCGGTTTGTTCGCTTTATTCAGCCAATGGCCGTCGGGTTCATGGTAGTGGCGGGGTATCGCATCGGGCAAAAAGTCATCAAGAATCGGGTGAGTCTGGCGTTGGCCGTGGCGGCTGCGGTGATTGCCTATTTAATCCGGTCGCCGGTGATGACTCCCCTTGTGATCGCCGTGGGCGGATTAACCACTGCTCTGACGTATCAGAAGCAAGAGCGGATGGAAAAGCAGCCGCTGCGCGTGGAATGGGCTAATTTTTTCCTTTGGTTAGGTGTTTTCATCGGGGCGGCTACGCTGGGCGTGTTTACGCAGTCATTGCCGGTTCGGTTGTTTGAAAACTTCTACCGGAACGGCAGTTTAGTGTTTGGTGGCGGGCAGGTGCTGACGCCGATGCTGTACAACGAGTTTGTGGCGTTTAAACATTACCTCACGCGGGAGGAATTTCTGTCGGGGCTGGGGTTGGTGCAGGCCGTGCCGGGACCGGTGTTTGCGTTTGCGTCATATATTGGTGCGCTGTCCATGCGTAGCGAAGGCCTTCAGGGGCAATTTTGGGGCAGTTTCGTGGCCACAGCCGGAATTTTTCTGCCGGGTGCTTTCTTCATTTTCTTTGTCTATCGTTTTTGGGACCAGTTGAAACGTTACCGCGTCGTACGGGCGTCGCTGGAAGGCATCAACGCGGCCAGTACCGGCCTGACAGCGGCTGCGGCTCTGGCTCTTTTTGAGCCGATGGCTCCGCACTGGCCGTCGGTTGTGGTGGTGATACTCACGATTGGCTTGCTCTTATATACGAAAACCCCACCTTACGTACTGATTTTGGGCGGGCTGCTGGCCGGCATAATACTCTGACAGCCAGCCGTATCTGGCAATCTGTTCCCACAAACGATGAACACTTTTTTGTTCGGAATGAAAAGCCCGACGCCCGGTTGCTCGCAAACGAAAACCGGGTGTTGGGCTTTTTGGTTAAACATAGTGTAAAGACCAATCTGTAGAAATAGATTTTGCCAACCATGCCAGACGCCAGCCTGCCAACGACGTATTTTGATGATGTGTACCGGGCCAGCAATGATCCCTGGGCCTTTGAAACCAGTCCATACGAACGGAATAAATACGCTGCTACCATGGCGGCACTGCCGCAGGAACGGTACATCAATGCGTTCGAGATTGGTTGTTCAATTGGTGTATTGAGCGAAATGCTGGCGCAACGGTGTGACCGGTTATTGTCGGTGGATGCCAGTGAGTTACCACTGGAAACGGCCAGAAAACGGCTGGTAACGTATCCGCAGGTGACTGTCCGGCAGATGAGTATTCCAGATACGTTTCCCGATGAGCAATTTGATCTGATTGTGTTGTCGGAAGTGGGTTATTACCTGTCACTGCCCGACCTCAAAAAACTTCGCCAGCAACTGATCGACCATCTGCAAAAAGAGGGAAATTTGCTGCTCGTACACTGGACACCCGTCGTTCACGACTACCCGCTCACAGGCGATCAGGTACATGACTATTTTCTGGAAATAGCCGGTCCTGATAAACCACTCGCGCATGTATTGAACCAACGGACGGACAAGTATCGGTTGGATTTATTTCAAAAAGGGCAGGAATGAGAAGGCCGTTCAGCCATAGCCGTATTGACGTATTTCCTACAGGGATAAGAGTTTGAGGTAGTTACGTAATTCCTGAATCGCAGCCGTAATCGGGACCGGTTTCCATTGGGCCGCCCATTGGCCCGTCGCCATTTTTTCGTCTACTTTCTCCCAAAATCCGCCAAAAAAACGGCTTCTCAGCATTTCATTACTGAGCCAGGCTGGATCAATAAATAAGTTGTCAGCAATCGTTTCCAGCGCAGCAGACGCTGTTTTGTCGCCTGTCTGCCAGTAGGCCCGCAACTGCTGTCTGCTTTGAATTCGGGTAATAACGGCTTCGGGAGGTTCAGCCAGTTGGCATTTATTGGCTTCCTGCATCCGGGACCAATAGCGCAACTGTTCCGAAAAACCAACCGCCACACGTCCCTGCATCCGGGTTGAGGTAAAGACCTTTACATGAGGACTTTGCCGGATTTTTGCATCTGTCCGAACCAATGCTTTGTAAAACGCTTCATCTTCCAGAAAAGGCTTTTCGGGCAATCGTCCGGCGCGTTCATACATTTGGCACGTAACGGCAATACTGGCGCCAAAGTGCTGAAAATGACGGGGCCAGGGGTCATGCAGGCACGGGTCGAGCAGGGCTTCGGCTTTGGCAATCAGCGTTCGGTACAGCACATCGCGCAGGTGATACAACCGTACTCCACTCTGGTCGGGCCGGGTCAGAATGCGTCCGCCAACAGCATCGTTTCCCTTCTCAATTTCGAGCATGATATGGTATACCCACTGGCTGTCGACAATCGTATCCCCATCGGTCGATGCGATGATCCCATTCGGGCGGTTGATGCTGGTCAATCGCCGGTAAGCTTCATCCATGAGCAGCCGCCGAACCGTACCGATATTTGCCTTGTCGGGAGGTAGGTGAATCCGGGCAATGTGCAGCGGGAAATCGGGGTGCCGTTGCTGATACTGAACCGCTACGTCGTAGGAACGATCCGTACAATTATTAATCAGCAACAGGACTTCGTAAAGAGCCGGATTTAGGGCCAACTCTTGACTAATCTGCTGATTATGAAGCGCTTTTAAGGTATCATTCAATTGGTGTGCTTCGTTCCTGGCCGGAACAATCACGCTCAGTTGCAGATGTGGATTGGGTGGTGTGGTGTTGAATAATTGGTATTTTGTTGATGCACACTCTATTACTTCAGTATCGGTTTGCATACGGCCTGTTTTGGCCCGTGATGGCTATTTTGGGACACGGACTTGCAGCAAATACAACCAGTTGTACGGGTAATTGTTGGTCTGTCAGGGAAGTTATTTGGAAACGGTATCAGGTCAGTTTCTGCGGTCTGGGCCACCCCTGTATGCTGCGATAAACGAGCGCGCAAAGCGATGCCGACAACACGCCGACTCCGGTTCCGGCCAGTACGTCGAGGGGATAGTGAGCCGCTACGTAAATCCGGCTATACGACACCAAAGCGGCCCACAAAAAGCCCCATTTTAACCAGGAATGCTGCTTGCCAAGCAGGAGCCAAAGGATTGTTGCCAGGGCGAATGTGGTTGATGCGTGCGAGGACACGAAGCTGAACTGACCGCCACATTCCAGAACCGGATGAATCAGGTTGTGCAGGGCCGGTTCGTGGCAGGGACGCAGGCGGTGGGTGAGGGGTTTGAGTACCGACGAAGCTGTTTGATCGGCGAGGGCGACAGCAACGATCAGGGTCAGCAGATACCAGACCGCCTGTTTGCGATACTGATAAACCAGCCAGCCAACCAGCAGCGCGTAGAGCGGAAACCAGCTATTCCGCTCCGTAACCCAGATCATGATCGGGTCGAGCCAGGGCGTGTAGCAGCCATTGAGCCACAGAAACAGGTCAGTATCCAGTTGGTTGAGGGTGTCAATCATAGCTACAGTACCAGAAACTGACTGAGGTAATTTCGGGCCGTCAGGATGGCGGTTTGGACATCTTCAGGGCTGCTTTCGTAGGCCTTGTCTTCCACTTCAATGCAAACCGGCCCCCGGTAGCGCACGTCGGTCAACGCGGCAAAAAACTCCCGCCAGCGCACGTCACCCAAGCCGGGCAGTTTGGGCGAATGGTATTCCAGCGGATTCGCCATAATGCCTACACGATTCAATTTGTCGCGATACAGTTTCGCGTCCTTCAGATGAATGTGGTGCAGCCGGTCGCGGTAGTTGTAGATGGGTTTTATCTCGTCCATCATTTGCCAGATCAGGTGGCTGGGGTCATAGTTGAGGCCCAGCACCCGCGACGGAATAATCTCGAACATCCGATCCCAGATGGCGGGCGTGGTTGCGAGATTTTTGCCGCCCGGCCACTCATCATTCGTGAACCACATCGGGCAGTTTTCGATGCCTATTTTCACGTTACATTCCTCCGCTACGTTCACAATAGCAGGCCAGTGTTCAGCGTAGAGTTTCAGGTTATCGGCAATGCTCAGCGATGGATTACGGCCAATGAACGTGTTCACTACCGGTACGTTCAGCTTTGCAGCCGCCCGAATGATTTTTTTGATATGCTCCCGATAAAACTCAGCCTGTTCAGGGTTTGGATCGAGTGGATTCGGATAATAGCCCAGCCCCGAAATCGACACACGGTACTGTTTTGTCAGGCTATGAATCTGCCCGACGTTCAGGTCATCAACGTCCACATGCGTGACGCCCGCATACCGACGCGTGTCGCGGTCCGGCGTGGAGGGCCAGCACATCAGTTCAACGCATTTGAATGAATGTTCCGATGCGAATTTCAGAACGCCGTTGAGGTCGTAATCGGCCAGAATCGCCGAAACAAAGCCGAGGTTGAGCATAAGCCAGATTCAGGAAAGGAGTTTTAATGCGCAAATAAACGAAATTCTGCGGGGTAGCGTAAAGAAACGGCAGATCATGACCATTGACTGGGAAAACAGGCGTTGATTATTAGGTATTTCCTCGTACGAAAAAGGGTATTTTCACGCTTGTATAGGCTAAAACACTTTTCCATCTTTACATGGGCCACATACTATAGGCGGTTGATAACTAATTACTACGTTACATGAAAAAACACGTTTACGCTTATTTGCTGGTGTGGAGCTTGTTGTTTACTACTGGCTGTGCGACCAATAAAGCGATTCAGGAATTCACAACGGCCTCTGCATCGGCCACAAGTCGATTACCTGTTTTGGCAGATGATTTGTCGGAATCCTGCATTCGCCAGAATCAATATTTAGCCATTCGGGTAGGAAGTTTCGATCCCCTTCGATTAAGACAGGAATCAGAAACAAAATGTATTGATTTTCAATCGTCCGAAAAAAGTTTTGTTATCGCCAATAAAGTGCTCGTCAATTATTTACAGACATTAGGCAAATTAGCGGGTGGCGATATTGTTACGTATGATAAAAACTTAGATAAACTGGTAAACAATTTAGGTGGCACATCGCTCATTCCTAAAGAAAAAGTAAATGCAATAAGTGCAGTCGTCAGCTTTTTAGGTCAGGCGACAGCTAACCGGTGGCGACGCAAGCAGGTAGGTAAAGCCATTGCCGCCGTTAATACGGATATACAAACGTTAATTTCGACGCTGTCATCCATTGTCACCAAAGACTATTTTCAGCTTCTGCAGAACGAACAGTTAGCCGCTAAAAATTTATATTTAGGCACTATAAAAGAAAATCAAAAGAAGGAGCCGGTTACCATAATTCTATTGCAACAACAATGGGATAGAGAGTTTAAGGTGCTCGAAGATCGTAAAAAAACAGTAGCTACGTATGGCGAAATTTTGACCACCATTGCACAAGGCCACCAGCTATTCGCTGACAAACGGACTACCCTTAATAAAAAGGCCGTGAAAAAGGAGATTTCGGGGTATACAGCCAGATTAACCCCGTTGATAAGTGACATTAACGATACATTTTAAGCGTCAGAACGATGAAACTAACCGCTGATCAGGCACGCAATTTGTCCAGAGATTACTTCGACTTAGCGAAGGCACTGGGTGAATATCGCTTCGAAAACTTTGATACGTTAACAGCCGCTAAACGTAAAAAAATTGAGGAGTTTGAACGACTATTATTGAATTTATCTACTTCATTTACAGCAACTGCTATTTCCATTTCAGTAACCGATCTGACGCCTGTTCTGGAGCGGGTTGGCGAGGTAACGAAACAAATGCAGAAAGCTATTAATAATCTGCAAAAAATTGATCAGGTATTTAAAGTTGCTGGCGTAGCCGTTCAATTGGCGGGGGCTATACTCTCTGGTAATCCGGAAGCTATTTTTAAGGCCGCCGAAGACTCGGCAACGGTTTTTTCCTGACGTACTCAGGCTACCGCATGATACTTGAAAGACTATATTGATATGTATGTTAATTTATTGTAAACCTCTTTTTAAGTCATGACTATAAATATCTCGACTCTGTTCGATGTGGCTATTGGCTTGATCTTTATATTTTTTGTTTTCAGTATTTTTGTATCAGGTATTGTCGAACTTATTAACACACTTGCTGAGCAACGGGCTAAACTGTTACGTATTGCACTCAGTAAACTATTGGGACCATTGGTAACTGACTTTTTCGCCCATCAGCTTACCAAAATTAAAGAAGATAATTTCTGGGGATTTCGTAAACCAATCAACTATCTGTCGGCTAATTCATTTTCAACGGTGCTGATTGATTTGTTGAGTAAAACCGATGTGCCTTTTCCTGTTGGTTTAACGCCTACCCAGCAAACATTTGAGAAAATTAAGCAGGAACTACAGAAACCCGATAATGAAACAATCAACGAATTTATTCGCCCTATTCTTGCTAAATCTGACAATTTTCAGACCTTCAAAGACGAACTGGAAAAGTGGTACAATGGCTACATGGAGCAAGTGTCCGGCTGGTTTAAACGCTATGCCCAGGGCGTTGTCTGGATTGTGGCTGCCGTGGTGGCCGTTGTTTTAAACGTCGATACGATTTACCTCACCGACCGACTCTTTAATGACAATGGTCTGCGTGAACGGGTGGTAGCGGAGGCTATTCAGACTACTAAAACTGGCGGAGAATCATTTGGTAAAGACACGACATTCGGGCTGTATCTGCAAAAATATGACTCTACCTTAGTGAAACCGCATGCTACACAGCAGAATGCATTTGTAGTTGATTCTGTCCTAACCGGTGCCGATAGTCTGGCTATGCAATCCGCCTATTTACGATTTGTGCAAGGTCGAATAGCGGATCTTAAATTACCAATTGGCTGGAATTTTACGAGTGGCAAGTCCCCGTTTCAGCCTGGGCAGACCTTTGTCCTTGCCTTTTTGGGTTGGGCACTTACGGCTGCGGCACTATCCTTTGGCGCACCGTTCTGGTTCGATTTACTGCTTAAATTAGTAAACATCCGCAATACGGCCCGGCGTCCGCCCGGCAACCCGGACCCAACCAAGTAGCGGTTCTATAAGACTACTAACCCTGTTCTCACGGCCCAGATTGCCAGACCAACACGGGTCTTTATGTTCAGGCGCGTGAACAGTGCTTCACGGTAGCCATCGACCGTACGCGGGCTAACGCACATTCGGTCGGCGATTTGGACGTAGGTTAATTCGGAGCAGGCCAACTGCAAAAAATGATGCTCACGAAGGCTTAACTGAACGATGTTCAGGTTTGGTAGAGTGGTTAGGCTGTTCATGGTATGGGGGAAAGCAATAGCTAACTATTTAGTCAGCTAACTCCCTGAAAGTAAGTAAATTCGCCCCACACGCCAAATGAACTTTGTAAACGGTAGTCAATCCCTCAAAAAATTAACTAAATCCTAATTTTTCACGGACTCGTGCTATGGTTCGGCCCGCTACGGCACGGGCTTTTTCCTCTCCGGCCTGGAGTTCGGCTTCGAGGGCATCGTTATTGGCCATGTAAAAATTAAAGCGTTCGCGCTCGTTGGCAAACTGGTTGATTACGAGTTCATAGAACGCTTTTTTCGCCGTGCCGTAGCCGTAATTACCGGCTTCATATAAACTCCGCATGTCAGCGGTTTGCTCAGCCGTTGCCAGCAGCGAATACAATTGGAACGTAATGTCGGTATCAGGATTTTTCGGTTCTTCGAGGGGCGTCGAGTCCGACTTGATTTTCTTGATTACCTTCCATAGCTCATTTTCGGGCAGAAAAATATCAATGTAGTTATTATACGACTTGCTCATTTTGGCTCCGTCGATGCCCGGAATCGTCATCAGCCGGTCGTCGATGCGGGCTTCGGGAAGTACGAACACCTCGTCGTCATATTGCCGGTTAAACGTACTGGCAATATCGCGGGTCATTTCGATATGCTGCCGCTGATCTTTACCGACCGGAATAATTTCGGCGTCATAAAGTAGAATATCAGCCGCCTGCAACACCGGATAGACAAACAAACCCGCATTGACCGGCCCACTTGACCGATCCGATTTCTCCTTGAACGAGGTTGCATTATTAAGCATCGGGAAGGGCGTAAAGCAACTCAGATGCCACGCCAGTTCGGTATGCTCCGGAACCCGCGACTGCCGCCAGAATGTATTCTTGACCGTGTCCAATCCGAATGCCAGCCACGTAGCGGCTACCGCCCGCGTGAACTCCCGGCGGGTAGGTCCGTCTTTGATGGATACTAATGAATGCAGGTCGGCAATGAACAGAAAAGACTCATTATCAGGCTGTTTCGACAGGTCGATGGCGGGTTTGATCGCCCCCAGAATGTTGCCCAGATGCGGTCGCCCGCTGGATTGGATACCGGTTAAGATGCGTGACATAGTTTTTTGGAGGAGGAAAGGGAGGAGGGGGAGGAAAGGATGAAGGATTCTCCCTCTCTTCCCCTTCGTCCCTTTCCTCCTTTTTTAGTTATTTCCCTTGTGCTTCGACCACCGCGATGGCGACCATATTAACGATTTCGCGTTCCGACGAGCCTAACTGCAATACGTACACCGGCTTGCGAATACCGAGCAGAATTGGGCCAATAGCATCGAAACCGGCGGCTTCGCTCATCAGGTTGTAAGCAATGTTTGCCGCCGACAGGTTCGGGAAAATGAGCGTGTTGGCTCCTTCGCCGACTAACTTGCTGAACGGGTGATTTTGTTGAAGGAGTTCGGTATTGAAGGCTAAGTGTGCCTGGATTTCGCCATCCACAATCATGTCTGGATGCTTGCGTTGCAGAATTTCGACCGCGCGATTCATCTTCTCGGCATCTTCGCCTTTAGCACTGCCAAAGTTCGAGTACGTAACCAACGCAATGCGCGGTTTGATGTTAAATCGCTCGACAGTTTGGGCGGTGAGTTCAGTAATCTCGACAATTTCCTCGGCAGTCGGGTTGAAATTAACGGTCGTGTCGGAGAAGAACAGCGGCCCTCGCTTGGTGAGCAGGATATACATACCGGCCACTCTTTTGACGCCCGGCTCTTTGCCGATAATCTGTAGCGCGGGCCGGATCGTGTCGGGATACGACCGCGTCAGGCCCGAAATCAGGGCGTCGGCCTCACCCGTTTCCACCATCATCGCACCGAAATAGTTGCGATAATACATCATCTTTCGTGCTTCGGTGGCGTTGATTCCCTT
>JANPJE010000351.1:0-2853 GCA_031425355.1 Spirosoma sp.
TCGTTTAGCCGGATTTGCTCATGCCAGGACGTATCGGCCCCGAACAGATAAATCGTGTCGAATTTTCGATTAATCATCAGCGTCAGCGCGGCAATAATAACCGTTTGCGCCTGTGGCATACCTAACCCGTTGGCGTACAACCAATAAATCAACCACCGAAATCCGCGAACAACGGTGTAATTAAAATAAACGACGGTGATTTGTGGATTTCCCCGCTCAATTTTTTGGAGCAGGTACGACCCTTTGGCGAAGTGCGGCACGTAGAGCGTCATAGACCAGTTTACCCGTTCCAGAAAGACCGTCAGCGTTTGGCGAATATCGTCGCGGTCAGTGTTTTGCTCCGTAAAAACGAAATAATTCGGGTCGGAGATTACGTAGTTCTGGGGCTGTAATCGCGGAAATATGTCGGCATGAGCGAAGTTGTTGACGCAAACAATTTCGGTTTGCCGAATAAAATCGAACTGGTCTGCCAGCGATTCATTGAGCGAGGGGCCATTGCCCAATACCGAGCAAACCGGGTGTTGTCGGGCCGGTAGTCGGGTGGCGTACCGCCCACGAATGGCTACTTTCAGCAACGAAACCAACGAGGTAGCAAACTCACTCAGAAATTGACTAACAGAATTAAAACCAGTCTCGATCATGTAATCGGCACGCAATGAAGTGCCTTTTTTCTACAAAATAACGAAGAAAACAACAGACCGGGATTATTTCGACAGGACTACAGCCGGGCCGACGTTCGGATTGACAGGTTTTTCACGAAAATACAATTCTGCTAATCCGAATGTCGGCCCGGCTGTAGTCCTGTCTTATAACCGTTTCTCGAAGATCAGTTTCGGTGATTCCTGCGCTCCGAGGTTTCGTTTGAAACGAATCAGGCTGGGCTTCGGTAACCCATTCGCATCAAGCGATACGCCCAGATCGAGCAGTCGAATTTTCTGCTCTTGGCAGTAACTAAATAATCCATCGGTTAGCATAACCATTGGGCTATATTGTTGATAGTCAGCGTGTGATACGGGCCGAAAGTTGTACAAAATATCGTGTCGAACCCGGATGGTTATGGTTAGAGCGGCCAAACGAAAGCCATCTCGCACCGTGAAAACGCTGTATTGGTCGGGGAAATCGCGCAGCAAATCAACCAGCCGTTCGTGAGAAATAGTCAGTCGGTAACCTTTCTGTCGATGCGTTTCATGAACAAAATCAATTACGTGGGCAATGTCAGGTGTTTGCCATTGGCTAAACGCAAAACCAGCCTCCCGGCATTTTCGCAACCGTCGCCGTTCAGCCGGAACAAGGTTGCTGCCAAATGAGCTATCGGTAGTGGATAAAACGAATGTTTGGTGCGTATCAATCAGATCAAACCCGTGTTCGTGCAGTTTTTGTGTTAACCGGTCGGCTTGTTTAGGCGCGTAACAAGCCGGGTAGTTGACCAGCCGTAACGTAGTGGCTCCGGTAGCACGAGTTTCTTTGATTAGTCTATGAATGAACGCATTGAGCACCTGTTCGGGCAGTGTTTCGGCGAATTCGATGGAACCGAATGGGGCCGCAACCGGACTAAGAGCTTTATCGTTCTGGATAAAAAAAGCGCAGCGGGCGTCAGTTTGGTGGGTGGTTTGGTTTAGAGCCGAGAGTAAATAAAATCTCTCGTCGTGCTGCTGCCGAAGGTGTTTAGCATCATTGAACAAAAAACCGGTTTGGCAAAATTCAGGGATAACGGTATTGGGCGGATTGTGCTGAAACAGAAACGTGTGCTCGTCCATCTGGCAGGTGCAGTAGCCCTAATGACGATGCCAGTCCTGAGAAAGTAACGGATAGCGAGCGGTGTTCGTCGGGACTATTGGTATGTGCCCCTGATCCATCGGCCAATAAAAAGCCCGGTTACATTCATGTAACCGGGCTTTTTATTGATAATTGCCTTTTAGTGAAGTGTTTTCTTTTTAATCAAATTGGCGTAGACCAACTGAATAATTCCGTCTTTCAGGCCTAAATCGGGCACAACAATTTTGCTGGCACCAGCCCATCGCATAACCGATATGTAGATGTCGGCGGCTGGAACGATCACATCGGCGCGGTCGGCGTTCAGGCGAAGTTTGTGGATGCGCTCTTCCTGACTATACCCGGCGATGTAGTTGCGAATGCGTTCGATTTCGGCTCGTGTTGTTTCGGTTTCGGATACTTTGGAGGCCAAATTGAAGAGTTTGCTGATGTTGCCGCCCGTACCTACCGCCGTCACTTCCTTCGATGAGTCGATGTTTTCTTCGACCCAGTCTTCAATTTTCCGCCAGGCCCCCTTCGTTTCTTTGCCTTCCAGCAGTCGAACGGAGCCGATTTTGAACGATCTGGAATTGACTTTCTGCCGACCTACGTACACGTTCAGTTCAGTACTGCCCCCGCCCACGTCGATGTGCAAATACTGCCGCTCGTCCAGGGCGTGAACGACGACATCATTAATCAATTCGGCCTCTTTGCGTCCGTCGATAATGTGAATTTTAATCCCGGTTGATGCTTCAATACGTTTCGCAATTTCAGGACCGTTGGATGATTCGCGCATGGCAGACGTAGCGCAGGCCATATATGCTTCCACTTCGTGCAACTCCATCAGTAGTTTATAAACCTGCATGAGTTTAGTCGTGCGGGCTTCGCTTTCGGGCGTCAGTGCACCGAAGTTAAACACATCATGGCCTAACCGAAGGGGAAACCGCACGTACTCGACCCGCTTGAAGCTAATCAGGTCGTCGTTATGCAGTACCGTCGAAATTTGCAGGCGGGCTGCGTTTGAACCGATATCAATGGCTGCCAGTTTCACTATTTTTGAGGTTTGTGAGCACTTTATGAATAGGCCAAAGGTAATAGGCG
>JANPJE010000352.1:0-3258 GCA_031425355.1 Spirosoma sp.
GATGTTCATGAGCCGGAGGACGAAACTCACGCTCAACCGGCTATTGATTACAGCCAGTTTTCAAAACAGGATTTTGTTAATCTGCTTGAAACGCAGATGGCCGCCATTAGCGTAGCGTCTGTTTCGCCGGGTGACTTCAAAAAGGCGGACCTAACGCTGAAAGAAGTTAAGCCCCTGTTCGATCAGATGAAGCGGGCCGAGCGCGAAGCCGCGTTGCTGGCATACGTCGCTGAGACTGGTGCAGAAGAAGGTTTCGAGTATAAATACGATGATTCGGTTACGCGGTTCGATGAGTTATACAAACTGATTAAGAGCCAGAAGAATACATATTTTCAGAACTTGGACAAGGCAAAAGATACCAATTTTGCCTCGAAAACAGATCTGCTGACCCGTTTGCGCGAACTGGTAGAAACCGACGAAAATAACGCGGGCGATCCGAAAATAAGCTGGAACGAGTTCAAGAAAATTCAGGACGACTGGAAAGCCGCCGGGAACATGAACTCACCCCATAACGCAACGCTCTGGGCTACCTATCACGCACTCGTCGACCGTTATTACAGCAATCGCAATATTTATTTTGAGTTAAAAGAACTCGACCGTAAACGCAATACGACCCTTAAAACGGAAGTAATCGAGAAGGTTGAAGCAATGGCGAAAGCTGCGGAAGAAACGCCCGTAACGCGGCAGACCATCGACGACGCCAATGCTCTGTTTGAAGAATACAAACACATCGGTCCAACACCGAAAGCTGAGCAGGAAGTGCTGTGGGGCCGCATGAAAGCCGCCCTCGACGTATTGTATGACAAACGCCGTGGGCAAACCAATGACCAGCGGAAAGAGTCGGCTCAGTTGTACGAAGAGAAATCGGCGATTTATGAAGAACTCATGCCGATCACCTCGTTCACGTCGAACAGCATCAACGACTGGAATGACAAGACGAAGGCTGTAATGGCTTTGCAGGATCGCTGGAACGGTATCAAAGGGCCGATGCCACGCGATGAAGGCAAGGAATTGAGTAAGAAATTCTGGGCCGCGCTGAAAACATTCTTCCACAACAAGGGTGAGTTTTTCCGGCAGTTAGAAAGCAAACGAGAAGAAAATCTGCGGGCCAAAACGGAACTCTGCGAGCAGGTTGAAGCCATTCTGGCAGCGGAAGAAGAATCGCCTGAAATCACACAGACGGTCATTGAATTACAGCGCCAGTGGAAAAATATCGGGCAGGTTCCGGAGAAGCAGAAGAACACCATTTTTGACCGCTTCAAAGCCGCCTGTGATGCGTTTTTCAACAAAAAACGCTCGAAAAATCAGGAGACCGAGCGTGAATTTGAAGGTAATCTGACTCAGAAAATTGCCCTGATCGAACGCATCGAAGCAGCCGCCAATGCCAACGCTGACCTATCTGAATTGAACGAGTTCAAGAAGGAGTGGAACAGCATTGGGTTTGTGCCGAAGAAGGACATGCAGTCGATTCAGAAACGCTACATCAACGCGGTAAATGCGCTGGTTGGGGCAACTGGTAAAATTCCGACAAAAGATAAAGAGCGGATCATGCTCCAAAGCGAAGCCGAAGTAACTCGGACCGGAGGGTCCCGGAGTGGCGGTGGCGGGTCGCGTTCGGGTGGAGCACGTGATGGTGACCGCGATTACGCGCGGGGCAATCGTGACACCAATGGCAGTGGCGACAACAAGCGCGAAAGCGATATCCGTCGGCGCATTACGTCCATCGAAAACGATATTGCTACGTACCGGAACAACATCGAGTTTTTTGCCCGCTCGAAGAACGCTGACCAACTTCGCGCTGATATTGATAAAAAGATCGCCGACGCTGAAAAACAGATCGAAGATTTACGGCATCAGTTACGCGTAGCGCAGGCATAGATCCTATAAGGAATGTAAAAAAGAGGGCCTGATTCTAAATCAGGCCCTCTTTTTTACATTTTTTGGGAAACGGGTTTGCACCGAACGTCTAAAAACGCTACTTTTGCATCACGATTCGGAAACGGATTGGGAATTGTTGCCAGTGTCGGATAGCGGTCGATTCCGCCTGATTTGTAATCAGGATGCGCAAGCGCGTCGGGGGTTCGAATCCCTCCACTGGCTCATTGAAAATCAAGCACTTAGCATATTTGTTAAGTGCTTTTTTTGTGACGGTTGCAAAACAAGTTGCAAAACATTTCAATAGGTGTGTAGTATGAAAGAGTTTAATTTTAATAACCAAGAAATATTTGCATTAGGTATAATTGTTTCAGCCGCATACAAACGAAACATTGAGTCAACGCAGGAGGGCGGGGCTAATAATCGGTACACTATTTCTGGTTTAACTGTGCCCACAAAGGGATGGAGTAGATTAAGTATTGATAATGCCGTAGAATTCCTACGCAGAGAGTCTATAATCAAAGTACATAGAGAGTTTCTTGTTGAGGTAGAGGGGAATCCTAATATAGGTTATGATATTTCTCTTACTGAAAAAGGGTTGAAGTTAGCCTTTCGCAAAACTCATGACAGGCGAGTATTTTCTGATTATTACCGAGACTATAAAGAAAAGGTGCACGAAATACGTTTATCGTTACAAGAAAAAAAAGCCAACATTTATACACCCTTTATTACACTTCTTTTATCATCTGTAATATCTGTTGCAGTGTCATGGTACACATCTCAAGCAAGTAATAAAGAAGATGAGAAGACAAAGCAAAGAAATGGCGGTAGGCTTACAGTCAGGCTTGATAGCCTGCAGCAGGAACTAAGCAAGCTAAAGCAACTTATAAACTCTCGTCCTGTCTTAAATACTGACAAGGTGAAGCAGTCTAAAACTAACTAATTTTCGTGATAGAAAATTGATCGTGTTGCAAATTTATAATACTTTAGTTTAAGAAAATAGCCCATTAATCTAATTTAGTTTACCCAAATCGCTGTCCCGTTTTGGGATTTGGGGGACGAGTTGGATTGGAATACTTTGCTTTGAAGGGTCTCAGATAAATTTCTGGTAACGCCGTGTCTGTATAAACATGTAGTTCTTTAGCAGGCAGGAGTATTGACCAGAGCAGGAAAAGTCATATTGGCATGGGTGTATTGGCGAGTAAGTTGCCAACTTTAGAATTAGGCGTATTCGCTTCTGTGCTTTTAGAAACGTTTCAGGCGAGGTGAAACAGCAGAAACGGGATGGATAAAATGAGCAGGAAAATCAGGACAAAGAGCAGTTGCCATGATTCGCTATACCGTACGTATCGGCTGTTTCCGGCCACCAGATTCATCAACTCG
>JANPJE010000353.1:0-6703 GCA_031425355.1 Spirosoma sp.
CAGCACCATTCCGGTGTCGTATAATCCGAATGAGCTGATTCTGAACAAAAAAGGAACGCTGATATACGTTGCCAACGCAGGCGACAACAGCGTGTCGGTCATCGACGCAAAAGCCGGGAAGGTGATTGAAGTGCTCGACGCGGCTTTGTATCCGAACTCACCGGCGGGGTCGATGACCAACGGCGTGGCTTTATCTGCCGACGAAAAAACGCTCTACATCGCCAACGCCGACAACAACTGTCTGGCGGTATTCAACGTAGCAACGCCGGGCAAGAGCGTATCGAAAGGATTTATTCCGGTAGGCTGGTTCCCCACCAACGTGCGGGTGGTGGGCAAGCGCGTATTTGTGACTAACGGTAAAGGCTTTACGTCGTTTGCCAACCCGCTGGGGCCGCAGCCTGTGAACCGCGCCGTTCGCTCCGAATCGCACGTGGGTGAGCAGCCGCGCAACAACCGGATGCAGTACATCGGTGCGCTCATGAAAGGCACGATGAGCATTGTCGATGAGCCGACGGAGCCTGTGCTGGCCCTGTACGCCAAAAAAGTGTATGCCAATGCACCGTATAAAAAAGAGAAGGAACTGCTGGCCGATGGTGAACCCGGCAACCCGGTTCCAATGAAAGTGGGCACACCGTCGCCCATTAAACACATCTTTTACATTATCAAGGAAAACCGCACCTACGATCAGGTATTCGGCGATATGCCTCAGGGCAATGGCGACACGACGCTTTGCCTTTTCGGGGAGAAATACACGCCCAACCAGCACAAACTCGCCCGCGAATTTGTGCTGCTGGATAACTTCTACGTCGATGCCGAAGTGAGTGCCGACGGCCACAACTGGAGTATGGGTGCTCATGCGAATGACTACCTCGAAAAAACGTGGCCCACCGGATACGGTCGTCGGGGTGGGGTAACCGAAGGCTTGGGCCGGCGCGAAATCGCGAATAATAAAGACGGGTTCATCTGGGATTTCTGCAAACGGGCGAACGTCACCTACCGCAGTTACGGCGTGTTTGTGGACGGTGCCAAAGGCAACATTTCGGCTTTGGACAAAGACCACGTTTGCGCCGGCTTTGCTACGTACTACCTACAGAAAGTGAAAGATACTACCCGCGTGAATCAGTGGAAACGCGATTTCGATTCGCTCGTCGTCGCCAATGCCGTGCCAACGGTAAACACCATCCGGCTGGGGGCCAACCATACGCAGGGCCTGGCCGTAAATCGACCAACGCCCTACGCCTGCGTTGCCGATAACGACCTGGCTGTTGGGATGTTTGTGGAGCACCTCAGCCAAAGCAAAATATGGAATCAGTCGGCTGTTTTCATTCTCGAAGACGACGCCCAGAACGGTCCCGACCATGTGGATGCACACCGGTCGCCCGCGCTGCTCATCAGCCCGTATGTGAAGCGTGGTTTCGTGGATCACACGATGTATTCGACATCGGGCATGTTGCGCACGATTGAGTTGATTGCCGGTTTGCCGCCTATGAGCCAGTACGATGCCGGGGCCACGCCGATGTTCCGCAGTTTTACGGCCATGCCCAACGCTACGCCCTATCAATCCGTACCGAGCAACATTGACCTCACCGCCCTAAACACGGCCTACACACCCAGCGCGAAAAAATCGGAAGGGCTGGATTTTAGCGACGTAGATAAAATTGATGACAAACTGTTCAACGAAATTCTCTGGAAAGGGCTGCGGGGCGAAACCGCCGAGGTTCCCGCTCCACGCCGGAGCGCGTTTGTGCGGGTAACAAAGACCGACGATGACGAGTAAAGGTTATGGTTGTTCTCGGCCCCTGCCTCCGGTTTATCGACAACTTCGATAGTTGTGTGCGTCATGAAATCCGCGATTACAGTTCTGTAAGGCGTTTTGTCCTGCCGTATTGTTGATTGAAACGTAACAGAATCTTCCTGCAAAGCCATTCGCTAATGTTTGGCTTCCAGGTAGTGTTGCTTCAATAAGTCTTCGCCAAAATCCTGACCTTTTTCGCGCAGAATGGCGTGTATGTGGTTGCCATCATTCTGAAAACCAACGTTATCGTATTCGATCAAAACGTCTGGTCCGTTGATAATGTAATAGTGTGGCTTGTTAGCCGACAAGCTTCCTATCCACGCAAAGTACACCTTATCAAGACCCGACTTCATGATTTTAGCGAAAAGCTGGTGTGCTTTTTCATGTTCGAAGTTGTGGGTATATTCCTGAATCAGCAGGGTCAGAATGGCTTTCTGGTCGGGAGTGAACAGCCTGGCAGCAATGCCATAATAATCGGTGATGCGTTGTTTGCTCTGGGGCGACGTAATGATGTCTTTTGGTACGTCCTGCTTCAGTATCGCCAGGGCTTTCTGGGTGGAGGTCAGGGCATTGATGAGCAGAAAGCCATAATCTTCTTCCTTACTCAGCACCCGCAACCCGGCATACTTGGCCGATTTCACCTCCGACGGATCGGTGCCCACAAAATAGGGCGACATCGATACATGCTTACCGTCGGAGGTCAGACTCAGTGCCATGTGATGCCCGCCGAAATTCAGCCCCCAGGGTTCGGTCGTCTGCGGTTTCCCCCAAATCGAAATGTAATAGTTGCCATGCGACCATTTCAGATTCTGCATCATGGTGAGCATTTTCCGGTCAATCTCGCCCTTGTCGAACGCCTGCTGGTAGAGTGTATTCAGGATATCGTCTAACTGCATAATGCTGGTCGTTTTCAAATACCCCTGCGAACTGAGCATGGCCGACAGCACCCGATGAAACGCCATTCGGCTTTTGTCGGATAGGGAACCGTAGGCGATGCCGGGCCGGGCAACCATGCCAACGGGCAGATTTGTCCACTTGTACCGGAGCGAATCGGAGAAAGCATACTGCGTTTTGGCCAGTTCGTCAGCACTGAGCGTAGCGAGAAACTGATTGGCCGATTCGGGAATCGCGTTGCCCGATTGAGCCAGTCCGGCAGTTGCCAGAACAACGTAAAGAAGAAGGGTAATGGCTGTTTTCATAAATATAGCGTTGCTGGTTTGGGCGTCATACTCGTCTGTAAAGCCATATTGCCCGACGTTGACCTGAGAAGTCTCAGGTTAATAAGTGCGTCTGATCTTTATTATCCGGCAGATAGCACGCCTGATTGTAACTACCGTTTGCCTATCAAATATACTTATTTGCGGATAACAATATCGACAGGTGGCTGGCTAAGCAATTCATCCGTGAAGCCGATGTCAAATTTTTCCGCTCACCCCCTTTTTTTTACCATTAATACCGAAATAAAGATAATAAATAAAAGGTACCTTGCATCGCATAGTACCTTATTGTACTTTTACAGAAGAAATTAACGAAATCATATACACCAATGAATATCGAAAACGCTCAGGTGCAAATGCGGAAGGGTATCCTGGAGTTCTGCATTCTGCACATCATATCGCGGGGCGAAGTGTATGCCTCCGATATGCTCGACGAGCTGACCTCCGCCCGGATCATGGTGGTGGAGGGTACGCTATACCCCTTGCTGACACGCTTGAAAAACGCTGGTCTGCTCGACTATAAATGGGTAGAATCTACCTCCGGGCCACCGCGCAAGTACTACATTCTCACGGACTTGGGGACGACCTCTTTAGTCTCGCTGAACGATACGTGGCAGGAACTCGCCGAATCGGTGAACGCCATTATTGGCAAGACAGAGCAGTACAAAAAGCCCGCCAATGGCGTAACGGCTGTCATGTCGTTGCCCGATCCAACTACTCCTTCCGCCAACGCTTAACCTATTCTCTTCGCTAAACCGAAACGTCGGACCGCAATGAAAAAGACCATCAGTATAAATATTAGTGGCGTTATCTTCCACATTGAAGAGGACGGCTACGAAAAACTCAGAAACTACCTGACAACGGTACAACAGTACTTCTCGACCTACGAAGACAGTCAGGAGATTGTTACCGACATCGAAAACCGGATTGCCGAGAAACTCCTCGCCAAGCTGAAAGCGGCTGATAAACAGGTCGTTTCGCTCGACGATGTCAACGAACTGACAGCTGCTATGGGCAGCGTCGCCGATTTTGAGGCCGTCGAAGAAGAGGAAGTTCTGGTGACCAACGGTGGCCGTAACTCCGCTACGTCGGCCGGGAGTTCACGCGGTAGCCAGACCGGAAACCCGAACGTGGGACCAAATGCCGGTGCGTTTGCATCGCAGCCATCGGGAAGCACATTTGCCGGTCCGCGCCGATTGGTGCGGGACCTGCGCCGGAAAACGCTCGGGGGTGTTTGCGCCGGGTTGGCTCACTACTTCAACATGGACGTGGTGTGGGTACGCCTGATTTTCCTGCTATTATTTCTGGGATTCCCTGCCTTAAGTGGTGTGGCTGATAATCATGACAGTCCGGCATTTTTTGGCACACTGTCGGGGTTCACATTCATCATTTACATCGCCATGTGGATTGCCCTGCCGGGTGTTATGGGCATTGAAGAGGATAAAACCGTAAAAAAGTTTTTCCGTAATCCCGAAGACAAAGTGCTCGGGGGCGTTGCGTCGGGTATTGCGGCTTACTTTGGTGTCGATACGGGCATTATCCGGTTGCTGTTCGTGCTCGGTATTGTGTTCTTTGGCGTCGGGTTTCTGCTCTACGTTGTGCTGTGGATGATTGCCCCACCAGCCAAAACGCTCACAGAAAAAATGGAGATGCAGGGCCAGCCCATTACGCTGTCCAACATTGAGAACAGCATCAAGCAGAATCTGAACATCAATGAAACGCCCAATAATGAAAGCACGCTGACGCGGGTACTGCTGTTCCCGTTCCGGGCCATTGCCACCATCATTGGCGGGCTGGGTAGTGCACTTGGACCCCTGATGAATGGCGTCATTGCCGTTGTCCGGGTATTTGCCGGGGTGTTGCTGCTGATTCTGGCCTTTGCCGGTATGATCGTTTGCTTAGCGTTTCTGGGCGCGGCCATTGGCATCAGTACAGGAAATGGATTCAACGGGAGTGACTTTCCGTTCGAGTTGCTCCGGGCCGATATTTCGTTACCCATGGTGTTAGCCGGTACGCTGGTGGGGTTAATTCCCGCATTCGGTCTGGCCATTCTGGGTATCATGCTCATAACCACGCGGGGCGTTATCAGCAGCCGCACCGCGCTTACGTTAGCCGGAGTGTGGCTCGTCAGCCTGGTTGTCTTTATCGGAACCGCCACACCATTAATGAACAGTTTTCAACGCCGGGGAACGGTCGAAGAAACTAAAGTCCTGAACGTAGCGGCTCCCATTCCAACCTTCGCCATTAACGATTTGGAAAACGACGACTGGCGTCCATCCATCGACATGAAAGGCCATGAAGGCGCGGCCCTCAATCTGGTGCAGTATTTTAAGGCGCAAGGCAAAAGCCGGGCCGACGCGCAGACCAACGCCCGGATGGTTCAGTACGCATACACCATCAAAGACTCGATTGTGGAGTTCGATAACACGATTGAATTAAAGTCGGGAGCGCGGTTTCGGGGGCAGGATTTGGACATGGACCTGATGATTCCGTATGAAAAACCGTTCCGCATGACGAAAGACTTTGCCCGATTTGTTCGGAATGAGTTTGGCGAAAAGGAGATTGACCGGATGGACGCCAGTGTGTGGAAATTCACAAAAATCGACGGCCTAGTTTGTATCAATTTCCCCCGTGAAAAAAACCGTGACGCCGACGATGAAGACAACGACGTGACCGACATTACCGACGATGTGCAGAGTGCTGTAACGAGTGAACTCGGCGAAGACTTCGACAACATCGGCGATCATACGCGGCAGTTTAACGTCGGTTCATTTTCGAAAGTAAATGTCGGGGGCGCGTTTGTGGTCCGTTTCCGCAAAGGAACGACGTATAAAGTGGTGGCCGACGGTCGTGAAGACGATCTGGAGGGTGTGAGCGTGAAAGTAGACGGCAACCAGTTAGAAGTAGGCATGGAGCGTAACGGATTGTTCGACTGGAGCAACCGCAAACGTATCGGCCTGACCATCACCGTTCCAGCCATTGATGAGTTGAAACTATCGGGCGCGTCGAAAGCCAGTCTGACGGGATTTGACAGATACGATAATCTGACTATCGACATGAGCGGTGCCTGCCGGACGGTTTTCGATGGCGACGTAAATAAACTAAACCTCGAATTGTCGGGTGCATCGAACGCCGTTCTGAGAGGTCATGCCAGCCAGTTTGAGGCTGATTTGAGCGGAGCCAGCAAAATTGAAGCAACGGGCATGAGCGTAGGAAAAGCATCTGTCGATGCGGGCGGAGCCAGTCACGTTGATCTCGGCCACGTCGATACGCTCGATTCCAAAACATCGGGAGCCAGCAAAGTGACGCGGCAATAAGAGAAGGGAGGAAAGGGAGCGGTCCGACGTATCGGAGGGGGAAGAAAGGAGAAAAGGGATGCATACGACTCCTCTTCTCCCTTCTTCCCCCTCCTCCTTTTCAACCTTTCCTCCCTCAAACCTTCTTTTCCGCTTGTTTCGACACCTGCTCCTGAGCAATGGCCACTTCTTTTTCCTGCTGCTTATTTTCGCGTTCAAAAACGCCGATCAACACGATGAAATAGGAGAGTAGCAACGGCCCGACTACCAGACCCAGAATGCCGAAAATAGGAACGCCGAGGACAATGCCGGCCAGCGTAATGAGTGGGTGAATGTCGCCCATGCGCTTGGCGAGCATGATACGTAGCAGATTGTCGATGTTAATAATCACAATG
>JANPJE010000354.1:0-6020 GCA_031425355.1 Spirosoma sp.
GCGAGCGTTTTAGCGAAAAAGCCTGTTGCGTTCAGGTCTTCGCCTTTGCGGGCTATACTCGTTCCCAATTCGCGAGCGCAGTGGTGGTTGGTCATGACCAGTCCATTCGCCGACACGAATGATGCTGAGCAATAGTCAGCAAAGCGTAACGACGCCAACCGGCATTCTTCAAACCACTTCTCGTCGGCGGTGAAATTGTACGTTTTTTGAAAGTAGGCAGAAGGTGGGTTATCGAACGTCCACATTTTGCCCAGATCAAGCGGCCCACCTTTTGTGGTGTCCGGGCGGGTCGTGTTTACTGCAGGCGATGTTTGTGCCGGAGCCAGTCGAGCCAGTTGTGTCAGCAATAAAACTGCCGGCAGGGCAGCGCGAAAATTAATACGGTGCATTGGGCTATGTGGGATGATGCTGTTTGATCACTAAAATGTGAAGTTAGCCCAAACGTTTTAGTAATCCTGTTGAGGGGCCTCACAAGCCGGTTTTATGCACATCTCAACCTCAACACTACCAAAATTACCCAATGAACAAACGGGAACGTATTCAATCAAAAAGCCCTCTTCGTTATGGAGAAAGAGGGCTTATCAACTCAACTTATCTCATTCTGTGCAATCATCTCCTGACCAACTTTATCGTCTTTCCGAATAAACGGGCGGATGATGATCCGGGTGCCTCGCTGGTACGTAAACAGCCGGTACATCCAGTTGCTGAACACGACTAATTTGCTGCGGAAACCGACCAGATACCAGATATGTACAAATAGCCACGCCATCCAGGCGATGAACCCACCGAGGTGAATATTTCCCGGCAAATCAGCTACCGCACGACTCCGGCCAACAATTGCTAATGAGCCTTTATCAAAATACTTAAACGGTTCGGTGGGTTCGTTTTTGAGCATCCGACGGATATTTTTGGCTAAATGTACGCCCTGCTGAATGGCAGGCTGTGCCACACCGGGGTGCCCTTTCGGGTAATCGTCGAGTTTCATAAACGCAATATCACCAATAGCAAATACGTCCGTCAGACCCTGCACACGGTTGATGGGGTCCACCAGAATCCGGCCCCGCTCGGTCGATTCGGCGGGAATACCGTCGATCATCGCACCCGTAACGCCCGCGCCCCAAACCAGCGTCTGGGTTCTGATTTGCTCCCCTCCTTTAAACGTAACTGTCTCACCGTCATACGTATCGACCAATGTATTCAGCTTAACAATTACACCGAGTTCTTCGAGGTAGCGCTGGGCTTTTTTTCCGGCCTCGTCCGACATGGGTGGCAACACTTTACCCAATCCTTCAACGATGTAGATGCACATCTGACTGAAGTCCAGCCCCGGATAGTCATTCGGCAGTACATGTTTTCGCATTTCGGCCAGCGACCCCGCCATTTCAACCCCCGTTGGACCAGCCCCGGCAATCACGAACGTGAGCAGGCTCTTGCGTTCGGCAGGGTCGGTGGTGACGCTTGCCTGTTCAAAGCACTGCAAAAACTGGCTCCTGACGTTTAAGGCTTCGGGAACCGTTTTGAGGGGAAATGAGTATTTTTTGATCTGTTCATTCCCGAAGAAGTTGGACTTCGAACCGCTGGCGATGACTAAATAATCGTATGTCAAATCGCCGATCAGGGTCGATACGGTTTTCGTTGCCGGGTCAATTTTACTGACCCGCACCATCCGGTAATGGAAATCCTCGAACCCGTCGAACATCTTGCGGAACGGTTCAGCAATGGCGTCCGGCTCCAAACCCGCCGTAGCAACCTGGTAGAGCAATGGCCAGAATCCGTTATAATTTTGTTTATCGAACAGCACAATCTGCACATCCGCGTTGCGCAGGGATTTAGCTACGTTCATGCCACCAAATCCACCACCGATAATGATGACGCGGGGTTTGGTTGTGGCGGGTATATTGAGCGAAAGTTTGTCGAATTGAAGCATAACTATCAGGTGTTTAGCACACCGGGTTTTCTTAAGTATAGTACCTTACAATCAGACGTTTTGTTTGGGCCTGATCGTAGAAATGAGCAATTGACCCCTGACTTCATCGTTTCGTTATAAGATTACCCGCCAAAAGTTATTCGTTTTCCAAGCCATGTGTTTTTTCAGCCTTTCGGCATCGTCAGGCTCTCTTATTTAACAATACATCATGCGAATACGTTTACAGGGATCACTTATTTTACTATTGATTGTCAATACGTTATGGGCACAGAGTCCGTCCGGTCGCGTCACGGTCAGCGGCTATGTGCGCGAGACGGGAAGTCAGGAAGCGTTGATTGGCGTGAATGTGTATCTGCCCAACACGACCACAGGCACGTCCACCAATACCTACGGTTTTTATTCCCTCACTTTGCCCGCACAGGATAGTGTGGAGCTGGCGTATTCGTTTGTGGGGTACGAATCCGTTAGCCGAACCATGTCTTTACGCACAAATCAGGTCGTAAACATTTCCCTCATGCCCGGCCGGTTACTAACCGAAGTACAGGTAAAAGCGGGGCTACTAGTTGACAAGGTGAGCGAAAGTGCGCAGATGAGTTCGATTGATATACCCATTAGCCAAATCAAGAAAATTCCGGCCTTTCTGGGTGAGAAAGATGTGCTGAAAGTGCTTCAACTGATGCCGGGTGTGCAGAAAGGGTCGGAGGGGCAAACGGGTATTTATGTGCGCGGGGGAGGCCCCGACCAAAATCTTATTATTCTGGATGATGCGGTTGTATATAACGCGAACCACCTGTTCGGCTTCTTTTCGGTCTTCAACGGCGATGCCATCAAAAGTGTCGAACTGATAAAAGGCGGCTTTCCGGCTCGGTATGGCGGTCGGCTGTCGTCGGTCATTGACCTGAACATGAAAGACGGCAACCGCGAAAAACTACACGGTGAAGGCGGAATTGGTTTGATTGCCTCGCGACTGATGCTCGAAGGGCCATTGACAAAAAACAAAAAATCATCGTTTCTGGTGTCCGGTAGGCGAACGTATTTAGACATCGTAGCAGCCCCGCTGATTCGGGCGGAATCGGGTGGAACAACCAATGCAGGGTATTATTTCTATGACCTCAATGCCAAAGCGAACTACGACTTTGGCCCAAAAAACAAGTTGTACCTGAGTGGCTACTTTGGCCGCGACCGATTTTATGCCGATGACAAAACAGAGAGCACCAGTACGGGCCTGAGTTGGGGTAATGCTACGGGTACACTCCGCTGGAATCACCTCTTCAGTCAAAAACTGTTTGCCAATCTCTCGCTAATCTTCAGCGATTACAAGTTTCAGATTTCATCGGTTGAGAAAAGTACGCTGGATACAGAAACCTATTCGCTGCGCTACAATTCGGGCATTCGGGATTTCTCGCTGAAATATGACCTGGATTATTACCCCGCGCCACAGCATTCAGTGCGGCTGGGTATTCAAACTACATATCATCGGTTTACACCCAGCGCGGTTGTGCTGCAAAACGCCACGATTAATCAGTCTATCAATAATGTCGACAATATCGACGTGCTTGAGTCGGGCATCTACGCCGAAGACACCTGGCGTCCATCCAGCCGCTGGCGTGTAAATGGCGGACTGCGGCTGAGTTATTTCCAGCAAAAAGACGCTGGCTATGTCAAGCCCGAACCCCGGCTATCGGCGGCTTACACCCTCAAGCCCAATTTCTCTATCAAGGCATCGTACGCGCTTATGAATCAGTACGTTCACCTGTTATCCAATACGGGCATCGGTCTGCCTACTGACCTGTGGGTGCCCACCACCGACCGCATCAAACCCCAGCAGTCGCAACAGGTAGCGGTGGGCATTGCCAAAGATTTTACAACCGCAAACAAGTTTACCAACGGCCTGACGCTGACCGTTGAGGGGTATTACAAATCAATGGATAACATCATTAACTATAAGGAGGGGGCCAGTTTTCTGCTCATTAACGACCCGACATCAGCCAATACGGTGCGCTGGGAGGACAACGTAACGGCCGGGCGTGGCTGGTCTTACGGCGCAGAGTTTCTACTACAAAAGAAAATCGGGCGACTTTCGGGCTGGGTAGGTTACACGCTTTCGTGGACACAGTGGCAATTTGCCGAACTCAATGGCGGTCAGCCGTACTACCCCCGCTACGACCGACGGCACGACCTGTCGCTGGTTGGCATTTATGAATTGAACAAACGCATCACGCTGTCGGCTACGTGGGTATATGGCACCGGAAATGCCCTGACTGTGCCCGTTGGCCGATACGATACATATCGACCAGGAAACGCACTGGTTTATGGGGGGTCAACCGGCAGTGTCCAACAGTTTTTCAGTCGGCAGAATACCCGCACCGTCGATGATTATGGTACGCAGAAAAACAGTTTCCGGGCCGAAGCGTATCACCGGTTCGATTTCAGCATTCAGTTTCATAAGCAGAAGAAACACCACGAGCGCACTTGGGAGATTAGTTTTTACAACCTCTACAACCGCCGGAACCCGTTTTTCTACGGATTGGAATCGGTTGCAGCCACGGCAACAGAACCGGTTCGTACGGCTCTGTTTCGCTATTCGGTCTTTCCAATTGTACCGGCGGTTAGCTATAATTTCAAATTCTGATACCCGAAATAATGCGCATTTATCCCGCTTTTTACACCCTGCTTCTTTGTCTGCCGGTTATCTTTTCCGGGTCAGGCTGCACGGGTCTGCGCAATGAAGTTAATCCGGGGCAATTGGGTCTTGAGTCAGCCAAATTAGTTATTAGTGGTTTTTTATCGCCACAGGATACGGCGGTGGCGGTTAAAGTCACCCGATCGGCTACCGTAGTCGGTGACAGTATCAGCCTGTTTCAGACGGGAAATAACATTCCGGACGCCACGGTCACGCTTTCCGAGGGTACCCGAACCATTACTCTGCGCTACAACAACGTGCTCACCACCGATTCCACGCAGGCGTATTACCAGGCCAGCACCCGGTCTTTCCCCATCCGCGTTGGTCGAACATATAAACTTATGGTAGTGACTGCCAACGGCCAGCAGGCCACGAGTAGCTGCACCATACCGAAACCCGTTCCGCTTTCGGGCATTGCCTTCGATTCGTTAACGGAAAGCCAAGGACGTTTTCAGAGCCGTCGTTATTTCGTTGAGGTTTTGTGGCAGGACCCTGCCGCCGAGCAGAACTATTATCAGGTCGCGGGTTATTTTCGCTATACGACGCAGTGTGCATCGTGTCCGGTAGAGCAATCCGGCGATTTTCCCGTCTCTTTCAATGATGACAACCGGGGGTTATTCTCCGATGTAGGCACTGATGGCACGCTAAAGATTTCCGGACGTGCCTTCCTAACGTCGTCTTTGCTAACAGCGGAGCAACCTGGGAGCTTTTTCAGCCAGTACAAAACAGCGCGGGTAACGATGAACCTTCTGAGCGTTGACCAAGCCTATTATCGGTATCAGGAAGCCATCATCCGGCAGCGAAGAAGCCGCAATAACCCCTTTGCTGAACCTGTGCCTATCCCGAGTAATATTAAGGGTGGGTTAGGTTGCTTTGCGGGTTACAACAACGCAACCCAGACAATTGCATTAAAGTGAAGTAGCAAGAAAGGTGAAGTGAGTAAATTAAGTGGAGTTGGATGAACTCACATCACTCAATTTACTCACTTCACCTTTCTCGCTACTTCACCAAAAACTATACGCTTTGCGGTGCGTTATTGATAATTTCCGTCTGTTTCCGAATTGACTCCATATGGATAATCTTGTAGATTTCTTCCACTAATTCGGGGTACAAATTCAGTTTCTGACCCAGCTCGGTGCGGGTTTTCAAAATTTCTTTCCAGCGTTCGGGCTGAAACAACGTTACGTTGTTATCGCGTTTGTATTCGGCCAGCCGCTCCACGAGGGCCATACGTGCGCCCAGCATTTCAACAATCTGACGGTCTACATTATCGATGTTGCGCCGTGACTGCTCCACAAAGCTCTGAAATTCCAGATTCTGTGATTCAACCTGACGAATTTGCAGGTGATCCAGCATCTCGCCGAAAGCCGCTGGTGTCAACTGCTGTGCCGCATCACTCCAAGCCTTATC
>JANPJE010000355.1:0-10132 GCA_031425355.1 Spirosoma sp.
ATTTTCTCTTCGTATTCCTTGAGTTCGGGCGTGATGTACCGTTCGGCATTGACAAGTGTCTGCTTCCGAATCCAGTCGTCGGGCACGCGGTTTTTATGGGCGTGAGTAACTTCCAGATAATAGCCAAATACTTTATTGTAGGCTATTTTCAGCGAGGTAATGCCCGTCCGCTGCACTTCGCGCTCCTGTAATTGCAATAGATAATCTTTGCCCGTGTAGGCAATGGCCGTCAGTTCATCCAGTTCGGCGTCGATGCCCGGCTTAATCATGCCGCCCTGGTTGGAAAGCGTTGGCGGATCTTCGCGCAGTTCGGCTTCGATACGGTCGAGCAGGAACGAAACGGGATTGAGTTGGTCGGCGTACTTCTTTAATGATCCCGGATGCGGGCCAGACGATTCGCTCTGGCTCAAGGCCGTAATCAGCGACTCTTTAATCGGCAGTATATGTTGCAGCGACCGTTTGAGCTGAAGCAACTCGCGGGGGTTAATACGCCGAACAGCCACCTTTGATACCAGGCGTTCGAGATCGCCGATTTGCCGCAGGTGATTAGCCATCGCTTCGGACAGATCAGTATCCGAAACGAGCAGTTCGACCATGTTTAGCCGCTCGTCGATCAGGGCTTTTTCTTTAAGCGGAAGACTCAGCCATTTGCGGAGCAATCGCGCGCCCATTGGCGTAACGGTGTGATCCAGAATCTGAATGAGCGGAACACCACCCTCCTGCTGGGCGGCTGTCAGTTCGAGGTTACGAATGGTGAATCGGTCGAGCCAGACGTAACGGTCCTCTTCCAGCCGCGTAACGCGGGTGATGTGCTGGAGATTTTTGTGCTCGGTTTCGTTCAGGTAATGCAGAATCACCCCGGCGGCAATGATGCCATCGGGCAGGCCTTCAATGCCAAACCCTTTGAGCGAGGTCGTCTGAAAATGTTGTTTCAGAAAGTTGTACCCAAAGTCGTAGGTGAATGCCCAGTCTTCGAGGGTATAGGTATGGAACTTATCACCGAAGAGTAATCCGAATTCCTGCCGGTTGCGTTTGCAGTACAGCACCTCCGACGGATTGAAACTTTGCAGCAGTTTATCGACATAAGCCCCGTTGCCCTGCGACGACAGAAACTCGCCCGTCGAAATATCTAAGAACGACACGCCGAACGTATCCTCAACCTTACCGAAATGCACAGCCGCGAGGTAATTGTTACGTCGGGTATCGAGTACGTTGTCGTTGAATGAAACGCCGGGTGTAACCAACTCCGTGACGCCCCTGCGCACAATCCCTTTTGCCAGAGCGGGATCTTCCAACTGGTCGCAGATGGCAACGCGCTCGCCCGCCCGAACGAGCTTGGGCAGGTGCGTGTCCAGCGAGTGATGCGGAAAACCGGCCAGTTCCTCATTGGACCCGCCGTTGTTTCGTTTGGTAAGGGTAATGCCCAGAATCTTGCTGGCCCGAATGGCATCTTCGCCAAATGTTTCGTAGAAATCACCGACGCGGAAGAGCAGCAACGCACCGGGATATTTGGCTTTAATCTGGTTGTACTGGCGGTTGAGGGGGGTTTCGTTTTTCTTCGGCTGTAGCTTTGCTGCGGTGGCTGTCTTCACTGATTTTTGTTGGATTGGCGTAAACAAAAATAGTGATTTTTCAGGGAAAAACCGAGAGTTCTACGTACAGCGTTATTAACCGTTTACGCCTTCTACGGCAAAAAAAACTGTTTTCTGTAGGCATTGGGTGTCATGCCCATGTGTTGCCGAAATGCCGAATAGTATGTAGTTTTCGAGCGAAATCCTACCTCATAGCCAATGCCTGAAACGCTTAAATACTGCTGTTTCGGATCGGTCAATAGCTGACATGCCGCGACAACGCGATGACGGTTTATCAACTCATAAAACGTTTGCCCACCCACCTGATTAATCGCCTGCGAAAAGTGATTTACCGATACGTCCAGTGCCTGAGCCAGTTGCACCGATGTCAGACCAGGGTCTTCATAACACCGACTGTTAGTCAGATGTGCTTCTAAACGGTCGAGCAAGGCCCGCCCCGAATGAGCATCCAAGACCGAGTGCTGGTATTTTTTATCCGGTTCCGGTTTCGCTGGCGACCAGTCATTTGCCAATGTAAACGCAAACAATGATTGAGGCAGATTAAACGCCGTTAGTAGTCGGTTGAGCAGGTAGATCATCAGAATCAAACAAACAACTCCTACAGTTTGACCGGTTTTCACCCACGTAAACGTAGTAGGCAAAAAAGACATGCCAGTACCGAGTAGCATACTTCCAGCCCCAGTGGCCAACAGAGCGGCAATTAACGGTTTGAGGCCAGGGTTATCCGGAAAATGACGACCAAACGCCAAAAATCGAATCCCCACTATTGCGTAAACCAGTACGTGTATTGTGCGAACAACGGTCGGCCAGAGATCGACGGGCAACCACCAGTTAGCCGTATGAATGCTCCACTCAGGCATACAAACCGGAAAAATAAGCAACGATAATAGCAGAGCTACGCCATAGGGAACCAGATGCCAGGCATGCACCCAGCGAAGCTGAAAACCAGAAATCACGTTCAGCCGCAGATACAGCAGTAGGCTTGGACCTAACAAATAAACCAGCGTTCGGTGCGTAAATAAATTGACTGTCTGCTGCCCGTTTGGGGAGAGCCACGTATTGTCCCAGACGATATAATT
Source organism: Spirosoma sp. (assembly GCA_031425355.1). Classification (GTDB taxonomy): domain Bacteria; phylum Bacteroidota; class Bacteroidia; order Cytophagales; family Spirosomataceae; genus Spirosoma. Next base: position 2,672 of record JANPJE010000355.1, read on the forward strand.
AGCCGTTAACACAATGATTGCCCCAAGAAAAACGACCAGCATCGTTCGGCCCCGGTGGGTCGGTACTGTCAGAATCAAGTACAGACCATGAACCAATACAACCAGATAAAAGGCTGAAACTAATGATAGAAGCATATTATAAACCTAACACATGTGTGCCGTATATCTGTTTAAAACAGCGCGTGACCGATGCCTACAAACTAAAAATCACTTTTTAGTCGGCGAATAAGTTCGGCTCTACCCAACCGAACCCCCAGTTAGGCGTTGTTCGCTAAACTTGCAACCACCTCTATACGCATCAGTCATAACTCGATTACAGGGTAAATTAACTTAACAAAAATAGCTCAATAGTATGAACAGGAACGTACTCATAAGTATCAGTCTGTCGCTGTGGATGACCGGCTGTTATAAACTAAAGAATGATGTTTATCCGTCAACCAATCAGCCGCCGGCTTTTCCGGCGAAAGAGTGGACTAAAGTTAACGATCCGGAAGCACTTGGGTGGTCGGCAAGCAAGCTTGAAGAGTCCCGAAAGTATGCCGAAGATATCAAATCAAAATCCGTAATGGTTATCGACGGTGGCCGACTGATAGCTGCCTGGGGCGAAACAAGTCAGGTTTATTACGTAGCATCGATTCGCAAAAGCTATCTGAGTGTTTTATATGACTTTGCTGTCAATGATCGTATTTCGCCTTCGGCTACCTTGGCCGACTATGGCATAACCGATAAAAATCCACCCTTGAACGACCGCGAGCTTCGGGCCACTGTACGGGACCTGTTGACCTCATCATCAGGTGTCTATCATCACTCAGCCGCGTCAGACAACAACGATTTGCCCGCCCGAAACAGTTCGACACCGGGGGACACGTTTTATTACAACAACTGGGATTTCAACGCTCTGGGCACAATTTTCAATAAGCGAACCGGAACAAACCTGTTTGATATATTCAATCAGCGAGTTGCCGCCCCAATTGGGATGCAGGATTTCAACTGGCAGCAGAATGGACGGTATGATTACAGTGACGTATCGGAACATCCGGCGTATCATTTCGACATGACTACCCGCGACATGGCCCGGTTTGGTCTATTACTGATGAACAGCGGCAATTGGAATGGCCAACAGTTAATCTCACCGACCTGGATTCAGGAGAGCACCTCGGCCCGGATTGCCGTTCCGGAATCATATGGTGGAGGCAGCTATGGGTATATGTGGTGGGTTCACGACGGCGGCACCCTTTCGACCATCGGTTTATCGAAAAAAGCATATTCGGCACAAGGCAACTGGTCGCAGTTGATCCTGATCGACCCTGAAAAACGACTGGTCATTGTTCATCGGGGTTACAAGAAAAACATTGAGCCTCAAAAATTATTGACATTGCTACAAAAAATTATTGCGGCAAAAAAATAGGCACAAGCCAGGGCGCATAGTTGGAGAGGTATGCGTGATCGGCACGTTAATGGATATTGGTCAAAATGCCTTAACAGACCTCAACCAATACCCCCGACATCCTACCGGCAAACCCGTATGTTGATTACGCCAAGTACGGCAGATACGGTTCTAATTTGCCCGTATCGCGGAAGGCCGTAACCTGATGTAGCTGATTGTTGTAAGCGTCGTAGCGCAGTTCGACGTAGAAATCGCGGAGGTTATAGAGCAGGAAAATGTTCTCGCCTTCGTATCGGTTGGCAAGAATGTCGCCCGTGAAGTATAACGTATCGAGTTGCTGGTCGGCGGGAAGTCGGGTAAAATCGGCGGGTTGCATAAGCAGTTGGGGTTGACAGGCGAAGTAAACAAAAGTCGGGCGACTCACCAAATGAGCCGCCCGACTTTATATACCACAACAAAAACAGCATTATCGTACAACTAAAACAGGAGATCAACTAACCCATTACAAAACAGTCCGTTTACGTACAGTACGTAATTGAGTTGACGCCTAAAATTTTTTAGCTAATCTTCACCTCCCGACCCGTTCGTGCGGCTTCGTAGATGGCTTCAACAATTTTGATATCGCGCAGTCCTTCTTCACCCGGCACAGGCATCGGTTTTTTGTTGATGATGGCTTGGGCATCGTCGTCCATTTGTTTCGTTTGCTGCCAGGGTACTTCGTACGGAAACTCAATTTTTCCGCCACCGCTATAGGTTCCTTTCTGACCGTTATAAGCTGAATACGGTTCCATCCGGAGTGTACCTTTGCTGCCTGTTACGTCCAGAAAATTCATGCTCATGCCGTAACTCGTTTGAACAGCCGCCCGCGCTCCGCTTGGAAAAATGAGCTGCGCCATCGTCGTCTCGTCGAGGCCGTTTTTATAGACATTGGGCCGGGATGTGTACTGCTGGGCCGTCACCGCAATGGGTTCCTCGCCCGTCGCCAGCCGCGCCCCCTGCAACACATACACGCCCATGTCGTACATGACGCCCCCGCCCATTTCCTTCTTCTGTTTCCAGTGATCCGTTCGCCCGTCAAAATACCCCGCTGAGCAACTAACCATCTGAATCTTACCGATCTTCCCTTCGCGCAGCACCTTTATATATTCCTGTGTATTGGGTTCGTGGTGAAGCCGGTAACCCACCGACAGCGACACTTTGTTTTTGGCACAGGCGTCGATCATATTCTGGCATTCCTTTGCCGTAACCGCCATCGGTTTTTCTACCCAGACGTGCTTGCCCGCTTTAGCCGCCCGAATGACGTATTCTTCGTGCATTGACGGCGGCAACACTACATACACTACGTCGATGTCGGGGTTGTTGGCAATCTGGTCGAAGGTTTTGTACGAATAGATATTCTTGTCGGGAATACTATACTGTTTCTTCCATTTCTCGGCCTTTTCAGGCGTACCGGTTACGATACCGGCGAGGTAACAATTTTTTGTTTTCTGAAGAGCCGGAGCCAGCAAATCAGTGCTGTAGTAACCTAAGCCAACGAGTGCAACGCCAAGCCGGTCTTTGGCGGGTGGCGTGGTGGCCCAAAGGGTGTTGGGTGCGAGCGTCGCGGCTGCGCCGGTGAGTGCGGTTGTCTGGATGAAATCTCTACGAGAGGCCATGATAATTTGTCGTTTGTCGTTTTTGAGTTCGAGGTTGTTATACCGGGTTCCGGGTTGCGCCTACAAACTACAAACCGCAAACGACAAACTCAAGAATTTTCCTGCCGAACCCACCCTATAACCTTTTTGTTAAGGATAAGGTCTATACGTCCAGAACCCTTATTTTTGCGCCATGTCCAAGAATGTCAATATCGGTTTAGTACAGATGAGTTGCCAGGCAGATGTCGAGGCTAATGTTCAGAAAGCCATGAGCGGCATCCGCGAAGCGGCCCAAAAAGGTGCTCAAATCGTTTGTTTGCAGGAATTATTTACCTCGCTGTATTTCTGCGATATCGAAGATCATCATAATTTCAGCCTTGCCGAAGCCATTCCCGGACCCACCACCGACCGTTTAGGACAACTGGCGGGTGAGTTGGGCGTGGTCATTGTGGCCTCGCTGTTCGAGAAACGGGCGCACGGGCTTTACCACAATACCACCGCCGTACTCGATGCCGACGGTACGTATCTGGGCAAATACCGAAAAATGCACATCCCGGATGATCCCGGCTACTACGAAAAATTTTATTTCACTCCGGGCGACCTCGGCTATAAGGTTTTCGATACGAAGTTCGCCCGAATTGGGGTGCTTATTTGCTGGGATCAGTGGTATCCCGAAGCAGCCCGGATCACGTCGCTGATGGGCGCCGAGATTCTTTTTTATCCCACCGCCATCGGCTGGGACACCACCGAACCGGACCCAAAACAGAATGAAGAACAATACAATGCATGGCAGACTATTCAGCGGAGCCACGCTATTGCCAATGGGGTTCATGTGGTAGCCGTAAACCGGGTCGGGCGCGAGGCTGAGCAGCAATTCTGGGGCGGGTCGTTCGTGTCAAATCCGTTCGGGTCACTGCTGTATCTGGCTCCGCACGACGAGGAACTTGTTCACGTTCAGACGGTTGACCTAGCTCTCTCCGAAAAGTACCGTACTACGTGGCCTTATTTCCGCGACCGGCGCATCGATTCCTATCAACCCATCACGAAACGGTATATCGACCAGGAGTAAATGTGTTATGAAGTTACACCGGGTTGAAACCCGGTGCAATTTAGTCCGAATGACTTGCACCGGGCTTTAGTCCGGTGGGCCATAATGGCGCGTAAACTCTCAACCCCATTTATGAAATTACTCGCTCTTGCTTTTCTATTTACGCTGACCGGTGCTGGTTACTGGTTCATGCGTCCGGCTACGACTGTCGCAACCGTGCAACAGCAGGCTCCGATTCCAGCCCAAACACCGCTATCTGCTACGCCCCGCGCCCGGTTTACGCCAACACCCAGCACACGCAAAGGGTTTTACAATCTGGACGTTGTGAGTGATTTCACGCTGCCCGCCACCAAAACCATTACGTTCTGCGGAGCCGGTCGAAACCTGTACGTACAACAGGACCGTACGAAAATTTTCCGGCGCGGTTTTTCGGCAGTCGATCAGAGCCGGATGGTAACGGGCGTTGAGATCTGGAAAGACGGCTTCCCAAAAAATGGCTGGAAAAGCACACTTCAGCCAAGTCAGCGGGCAGTGATTCTTTATCAAGCCTATTTCCGGGATGCGTTCGGGCTGGCGTGGGCAAAAAACAGCGAGAAAGCGGGTGAAACCGTGTATCGCTCACTTCCAGATCGGGGTGCAGGCGCACGTCCGGCCAATCGAAACACGCTGTATCAGGCGTCGATGGAACTGAGCGGCAACTGTCTCGGCTTTGGCGACTGCCCGAATGGAGGCATGAAAAGTACGTATGGGTTCATTTTCCTGGATATTGAAAATGATGGGGCCGGGATGAGTCAGCGGCAGGAACAGGCTAACCTGTATACCTACATGATCAAAACGATTAAAGAAAACGTTAGCCCGCAAACGCAGGTTGGCTCCATCGCGCCGGTGCTGCACAATAGCGTTGGTTACTCGCAGGCCGAAGATTATAGGGCTACCCCCGACTGGCTCTGGACAACGCCCGCCCGACATACAGCCACGAGCAAACAACGCGGTATGCCCGACGATATTCTGGGGAAATCGTATGGCGATTACGCTGATTTCCAGATGCCTGGTACGTACTACGTCTATCCTGATTTTGATTATTCGGCTCCGCATACCGCCAATCGGGACCGGCATTGGCTGGCGGCTTTACTGGGCGAGCAGGAGGTAAATATGAAGCTATCGCCCAAGAAACGAATAGCCTGGCAATGGCTGTTCAACACACAGAGCGAGTTGCCCAACAGCAGCAAAGCAGAACATGCAGCCCCGCCCGCCGTGGCCGAAGGAATGGGCATTTTTTACTGGTTTACGGGCGCATACGGCGTGTTGTTCTGGGACGATCAGGTTGACCTGACGCCCGACCTGCCCTCCCCCACCGATCCGAGTCAGAAAGGATTGGGCAACGACCGGAATTATGCGTGCTATGAGCATTACGTACATGGTCTCTGGCGACTTTTCAAACACCACAGAGATATGTTCAATGGCCGTGAAACTTACCTGAACGAAGCAACTGAGTGCTCATTCGATGGCGGAAGGACGTGGGTTAAGTACAATGCCAATCAGCTAAAAATCAACAACGTACCGTTTGTGCGGGCTATTGTCAATGGCAATCAGATCCTGATAGCAGCTACTAAAGCTTATGCTCAGCCGAACCAGACAAACCGGGTGATGATGCGCTACCTACAGAATGGCTATAATTTTCAAACCACTATTACGCTGAAAGGCGACGAGATTTACCTCGGCAGGGCAACCATGAGCCGGGGCTAACAAATGGTTTATGGTTTGAGGTTTACGGTGGGCTGACACGAAAGCAACTCATGCGTAAGCTAACCGTATACCACAAACCGTAAACTGTAAACCATGACTCTTGGTATAGAAATTGGCGGAACAAAATTGCAGTTGGTAACGGGCGATATAACCGGTCAGGTTACCCAACGATTCCGCTACACCGTTGACCCGACCCAAGGCGCAGAAGGTATTTTAACGCAACTGGCTACAGCCATCCGGCAACTTCCCGAACCCCCTCAGGCGATTGGTGTGGGCTTTGGCGGGCCGGTCGACTGGCAAACGGGACGAATCGCTACGTCGCATCAGATTGGCGGGTGGGCCGGATTTGAGCTGGCTGGCTGGCTCCGGGAACTGGCTCCGGGGGCGATGGTTCGGGTTGAAAACGACGCGAATGTGGCAGCACTCGGTGAAGCCCGACAAGGCGTTGCAACGGGTTTCAACCGCGTGTTTTATGTTACCCTCGGCAGCGGTGTTGGGGGTGGGGTAGTCATCGACCGGCAACTTTATCATGGAGCATCGCCCGGCGAGTCCGAAATCGGTCATTTATGGCTTGTTCCTCCTGGCGACAATACACCCGGTCAAACCGTTGAACAAACGGTTTCGGGCTGGGCCGTCGATCAGCAAATTCGTGATCTGCTGCCGCAACTCCCCGATGATTCGGCCTTGAAAATAGCCGTGCAACAGGCGCATACATCGGGTCAGGTGGGCAAAGAGGCCCGATTTCTGCATCCCGCTTATGAAGCGAGCGACCCGGTTGCCCGGATGCTGATTGAGCAGATTGGTTCGGTGTTGGCACTCGCCTTGTCGCACGTTGTTCATCTGTTTCATCCGGACGCTATTGTGCTGGGCGGTGGCCTGTCGCTCATTGGCGAGCCATTGCGGGCGGCTGTCCGGCAGGTATTACCCCGCTTTGTGATGCACTCATTTCAGCCCCCGCCGGTGGTGTTACTTGCCAAATTAGGCGAAGATGCCGTGCCCGTCGGTGCGTTGGAACTAATGCTAACGGGGTCGTCGTCTGCGCGACAAAATCCCGTTGAGTGACCAGACAGTTATATTCATCATCCCTATACCCATGAACCAGACATACTTCAAAAATTACATCGAACGGCAAAAAGCTGCTTACGACGCCATCCCGACCGAACGGGTAGAACACCTAATTAATTTAATCAAAAAATGCTGGGAAGACGACCGGCAACTGTTCGCGTTTGGCAATGGCGGCAGCGCGTCCAACGTATCGCACTTTATCACTGACCTCGGCAAAAGTGCGTCGGATAAGATGGGCAAGCGGTTCCGGTGTTTATCGCTCAATGAAAATGTATCGTGGATTACCGCTCTCGGCAACGACTACGCCTATGAAGATGTGTATCTGCGGCAACTCCAAAACTACGCCCGTCCAGGCGATTTAGTGCTGACGCTGAGCGTGAGCGGTAACTCGCCCAACGTAGTGAAAGCGGTGCAGTGGGCCAATGATAACGGCCTGACAACCATCGCCCTCGTGGGCGGCAAACGCGGTCAGTTAGCCGATCTCGCACACGAATCCATCGTCATTCAGGATGAGCATTACGGCCGGGTCGAAGATGCCCAGATGACCATCTGCCACATGTTGTGTTATGGGTTTATTGAAG
>JANPJE010000356.1:0-11602 GCA_031425355.1 Spirosoma sp.
AGCCGCCACGATGGTATTATAAAACAACTCCCGGTCCACCACCTGCGAACATGAGAAGGTAAACAAAATGCCTCCCTTCGCTACCCGGCGCAATCCCTCGCTATTCAGTCGTTTATAGCCCTGAACGGCCCGGTGCCGCGCCGACAGGCTTTTAGCAAACGCCGGCGGGTCGAGCACAACCACATCGTACTGATGATCGTGGTTTTTCAGGTAATGCATGACGTCTTCGGGATAGGCCTGATGCTGTTCGTTGCCCTCCCCGAAGTTAGCGATGATGTTCTGGTTGGTCAGGTCGATTGCCTTCTGGGAAACATCGACCGAGTGAACCAACGCTGCACCCGCTTTGAGCGCGTACACGGAAAATCCACCCGAATAACTAAAGGCATTCAGTACTTTTTTTCCATGCGCGTACTGCGCCAGCAAAGCCCGGTTATCGCGCTGGTCGAGGAAAAAGCCGGTTTTCTGACCCGTTATCCAATCGACAAGAAACGTGTTGCCGTTTTCCTGAACCGGGTGTGGCACGGGCGTTCGCCCGAAGAGATAGCCATTGGTAACGGTTGCGCCGTATTCGTCGGGCAACGTATCGGCACTCTTGTCATATACCGCTTTGAGTTCATCGCCGAAAACAGCTTTCAGGGCTTCGGCGATAACGTCCCGCTCGCGGTGCATACCAATCGAATGCGCCTGCAACACCACGACGCCATTGTACACATCCAGAATTAGACCCGTGCAACCGTCGCCTTCGCCATGCACAAGTCGGTAGCAGTTGGTATCTCCGATGACGATTGCCTGCCGGATGCTGCGAATATCGGCTAATTTCTTCGTCCAGTAGGCTAAATCGGGTGTTACGGGGCCGCCCGCCGTTGCTCCAAACGAAAATATACGTACCGCGATGCTGCCGTCGTGGTAATGGCCGGTCGCGATGTAGTTTTTCTTGCTGTCAAATACCTCCACTACGTCGCCGTCGTTGAGATTGCCATCGTAACGGCTAATGGCCCGTGAGAATACCCAGGGGTGAAATCGCCGAACGGCCTCATCGCGTCCGGCTTGTAGATATAATTTGGAAAATGTCATTCGTCGTTAGAAAGACCGCAAAGATACGGGGAAGGAAGGAGAAAGGGGAGGAAAGGAGTAAAAGGAAGGAGGGGAGGTAATGGATGAAGAAGTTCGGGTTAGCTTTTCGTTCTTGCACTCTTTATTTTTACTTTTTTACGTATAACCCGCCCATCTTTACGTTTTAAATCCGCAAACACTTTTCTATTATGCAACGACGCAGTTTTTTAAAACAATCAGGCCTGCTCACGGCTGGAGCTTTCACGCTCAGTCAGACCGGCTTACTGGCCCATGCAGCCGCTAAGCCCATCGACCCGTTCGGTGTTCAGCTCTACAGTGCGCGGGACGTACTGCCCAAAGACCCCAAAGGCATCATGACGCAACTGGCTAAAATGGGCTATAAACAGTTTGAGAGTTTCAGCGGGGCGCAAGGATTTTTGTGGGGGATGCAACCGAAAGAAATGAAGTCATTTCTCGATGGACTGGGTGTAAAAATGGTAAGCACCCATTTCAATTACAAAGCACAGGCCGACAAGCCCGACGAACTCAAAAAAAGCATCGAAATGGCCCAGGGTGCCGGGCTGACGTACCTGCTCTGCCCGTATATGGGTCCGCAAAAGACGTGGGATGAGTGGAAAAAAGTCGCCGACCAGTTTAATAAAGTAGGCGAAGAGGTCAATAAGGCAGGCCTAAAATTTGGGTATCATAACCACGATTATTCGTTCCGGCCCCTCGATGGCAAACTCCCGCAGGAATATCTGCTGGCCAACACCGATCCTAAAAACGTCATGTTTGAACTGGACCTGTGCTGGATTGATGTGGCGGGTATAAATACGGCTGAGCACCTCAAAAAGTACGGAAACCGCTATGAACTCTGCCACGTGAAAGACTATACGGTTAAAGAGGGCAAGCCCGTTCAGAATGACATTGGCAAGGGTAATGTGGACTTCAAAAAAACACTACGTATCGCGATGGACAGCGGTATTAAATACTTTTTGGTCGAGCAGGAGGAGTACCCCGAATCACCAATGGCAAGTTTAAAAAACGATGCCGAATACATGAAAAAGCTGACGGTGTAAAAGAGCTTAGTGGGTTACAGTAAATTCTGTAACCCACTAATTATAAAGATGCTAAAATCTGGACAAGAGTTATTTCATTTTGAAGGTAAAGTGCTGCCTGTTGGTCTGCTTCATTTTTGGCAGTGGTCTTACTCAGATTTACTTTCTAATGCATTGAGAGGTGTTTTAGCTGAATTTATAGTTTGTAGTGCTATTGATCTTCAAAATACACAACGTATTGAATGGAATGCATACGATTTGCTAACTCCAAAAGGCTTAAAAATAGAAGTAAAGTCGTCTGCCTATTTACAGAGCTGGACACAGGAAAAGCACTCGCTGATTCGATTTGACGTTTCAGAAACACTGGGTTGGGATGCGTCAACTAACACCTATTCGTCATCTATCAGCCGACAGGCGAACTTATACATTTTCTGCTTGTATACTCACAAAGACAAGCTAACGGCCAATCCATTAAATTTGGACCAGTGGGTATTTTATTTACTTCCCACTTCAGTACTTAACCAACATTTGTCTCGACAGAAGACTATCAGTTTATCTCGGTTATTAAGTTTTAGCCCAGTTAAAAGCGATTACAGCCAACTAAGAATCAAGATTGAAGAATTTGAAACCGAGTTGCTGAGCGTAGATTAATCTCGAATCTTACTTACCGCCACCAACAGCCGCCGGTTTTCCCATGCCCTGCGACAGGGCCAATAGTTTATCGCTTAGTGACTGAATTGCTTTTTTATAGCGCACTTCCAGGTCGGGTAAATTAGCCGTCGACTTCAGCGAAGCTTCGTAAAGTAGTCCCGGCAGCATCCACGACGCGTAACCGCTGTTTGGGTCAGAAGACGCATAGAGTGATTTATACCAGCCGCCAAAGGCGTTGCCTTTTGGGTCGATAAACGAGCGTTCCAGCAGGCGCAGTTCTTTATTCAACTCCACCAATTTGTCCGTACGGCCCGTTTGCAAATACGTTTGCCGGGCCGATTCGCAGGCATCCGCATTCTTTTTCAATTCATCGACAACGCTTAATATCGGCGCAATCGAATACGTTGGCGCGTAGGCCTGAATCGCTTTTTCGGCGGCTTTGAGGTGAACGGCCAAGTCTGCCGGGTAGCGGGCGAGGTCATACGGAACCAGATCGGCGTTGGCGAGCCGGAGGGTCATCGTGCCCACGACCTGCTCCATCATTGGCCCCATTTTGTAGGTCGGGTCGGCAAATTTGTCGTAGAAATACAGATCGTCGTATTGCGAGTGATACAGCGTTGGGCCTTCCATCCCCGCACTCAGCGATGGAATCCCGATGTGCATATACGGCGCAATGTGGTCGGAGCCACCGCCGAGGTTGCCAATGGTGGGTTCGCCGATAACCGTTGCCGGGGCCGACGAGCCGGTTACGCGGGTGGGATTGCCCATGGCGCTACGTCCCAGCCAGTGCTGATAAACGGTTTTGTTGGAATCGGGATATTGCACCGACTGCGTGGCTTCGATAATGAGTTTTTTCATGCTGGGCGACGCGCTGGCCCCGAATGTCCGGCCCGACACAGCCGCATCGTAGTTCATGTACACAACGGCTTTCTGGGTCAGCTCGTCGCGAAACTGCTCACTCCACTCCGCCGAACCAATGACGCCCGGCTCTTCGGCATCCCAGTGGCACACTTTAATCGTACGTCGGGGCCGTTGTCCGGCTTTCGCCAGTTTCCCCATCGACTCGGTCATACTCAGCAACATAGCTGTGCCGGAGTTGGGATCGGTGGCACCGTACGACCACGCATCGTAATGACAACCGGCAATAATCCACTCGTCGGGAAACTCGGCTCCGGTCAACGTGCCGACCACCTGGTAGATGCGCTGAATGGTGTTTTCCTGCTTTACCATCAGCCGGACTTTCAACCCTGCGCCACCTTCGAGCCGATACGTGTAGGGCAAACCGCCCTGCCAGCCCGCCGGAACGGATTTTGTGCCGGTCATGCGTTTCAGAATCTCGGTGGCCGAGCCGTAGGGGAGGGGCGTTACCGGAATTTTGTGCAGGCCAATGGCCTTCTGGTCAAGTCGTTTGGGTGTGTTTTTAGCGTCCATCGGCAGGGCCGCTTCGCCGGGAGTGAGCGGGTCGCCGGTGTAGGGCGTGGTCAGTAGCGAACCCCGCTGAATTACGCTTTCGCTGTAAAATGGTCCTTCGGGAAAGGTCAGCCCACGCATATAGCCGGAATCGGCGGGGTCGGTGAAGATGATGACACCCACCGCTCCGGCAGCCTGGGCAAACTGCGCTTTGTATCCCCGGAAATTACCACCGTAGCGAGCCAGTACGATTTTTCCTTTTACCGTAATGCCCATCGTGGCCAATTGCTCAAAATCTTCCTTGCGACCGTAATTGGCGTACACCACTTCGGCGGTAGCGTCGCCCGAACCCGACCAGGCGTTGTAGCCGGGCGTCAGGCGCGGGTCGCTGGCGTATTTGTCTTCCTTGAAAATGTACTCCCGAATGTTGAGCGGCTGCCGGATGGGTTCGACCAGTTCAACGGCTATCTCGCCGGGGCCTTTTGGCAGCAATACGTCGTGCGGGTAAATATCGACCTGCCAGCCCGCTTTTCGCATCGTTTCGGCGATGTAATCGCGCACCTGCTCATTCTCTTTCGAGCCGGTGATGTGCGGTACGCTGCTAAGTTTTTCGAGGTGATTTTTGAAAGCCGCCGACGACTGTTTGGCTTTGAAGTCGGTTTCGAGTTTGACCTGCGCGGCCTGTCGGGCGGGTATGAAGCCGGTGAGGTTCTGGGCCTGTGCGGTGGCGATGCTGAGCGTTAGCGCAATAATTCTGAGTAAAGGGAGGGATTTCATAAGAACCAGATTGTTGATTCTCAAATATCGGTATTTACTTTGGTTGACTAAGGATATATCCGATGAAAATTTGGCAACAAAAAAAGAGACGTAGCATTACGTCTCTTTTTTTGTTAAATAAGATGTGATCTACTTTGGCTTACTGAAAATCATAGGATCAACCGTACCGTTCATAGAAACTTTTGTCACTTTAGCCGTAATAGGACCAGGGGCACCAGGAGCGGTCATTTCGGTTGCGTATGGGAGAGTAAGTCCATCCTGCGCTTTATAATCGGAGAAAGTAGCACTCACTTCGCCTTGCGGTCCGGTTCCCTTTAATCCGGCAAGCTGATACGTTTCTGCATCGACAAAGTAGTTAAAAGCACCTTCAGGCCGGGTAACTTTCAGGTTAAACGCGTCTTTACCACCGAATTTTTCCTTGCCGACCAACTCATACGGAAACTTGTTCGCTTTCACATAAGCTAACTGGAGCATCTGCGGTTCGGTCAGGTTTTTCGATGCTTTCATAGCCTCCGCAGGCATATCCTGGGGAGTTGAACCTCCCTGCATTGGGTTCACAGCCCAGCCTTTATCGCCATCAATTACGGTGGTGATTTGCTGGCCCATCACCGATACGTCGCTCCGCATTGATTTGCCAACCACGTACGTGTTTTTAGCCGTTAAGTCCATTCCCATAACAGACATGGATTGATCCAGATCCATTGTTTTGACAGCCGCCACTTTATCCGCGCCACCTAAGGCCGTAACGTGTTTGTCAATGATTTCATCGGCTGTTTGAGCGAAGGATAAAGCCGGAATTGCCACGAGGGCTACAAGCGTAATCAGTTGTTTTTTCATGAAAAAGTTTGTCAGAAACGATATCAAAGTTACTCAATCGGTCATTGAAAGACAATGTGAGTTTCGATATAGTAGCGAATAAACAGACGTATTATTGCACAATCGGCAACTTTTGGGGTCAACCGGCTTGCAGGGCTGACGGGTGTTACTTACCTTCATCGACTAAAACCTTAACTCCGTAATTTACGATGCTGTCAACGACCCGCGTCAAACTTTCCGTTATGATGTTCCTCCAGTTTTTTGTGTGGGGAGCCTGGTACGGCCAGATGAGCAAATACCTCTTAACGCAACTTAACGCTTCCGGCGATCAGGTAGGAAATGCCTATGCCGCCTTCTCGCTGGCCATGATTATCGCGCCGTTTTTCGTCGGGATGATTGCCGACCGGTATTTTGCGGCCCAAAAAGTTCTCGGTATTTTAAATTTGCTGGGTGCGGTGGTGTTGTATTTCATTACCCAAAACACTAATCCCGACAATTTTTTCTACCTGATTCTGGCGTATTGCATCACCTTCGCCCCAACGCTGGCCCTGACTTCATCCATTGCGATGCAGCAGATGAGCAGTCCCGAAAAAGAGTTTCCGGGCATTCGCGTATTGGGCACCGTCGCCTGGATTGTCGTGACGAACATCGTTGGCTTTTATGGTTTTGGTGATAAAGTGACGATTTTCCAACTCTCCATGTATTCGGCCATTGTGCTGGGCATTTTCTCGTTTTTTCTGCCCAACACGCCCCCGAAAGCCAGCGTTGCTACGTCATTTTCGCAGATTCTGGGCCTCGATGCGTTCAAATTGTTTAAAGACCGCTCGTTCGCTATTTTCTTCCTGTCATCGGTGCTCATCTGCATTCCGCTCTCGTTCTATTACGCCATGGCAAACCCGGCCCTGACCGATGCAGGCATGCAGAATGTAGAAAACAAAATGTCGCTGGGGCAAGCGTCCGAAGTTATTTTCATGCTGCTTATTCCACTGGCTTACACCCGCTTAGGTGTCAAAAAAATGCTTATTGTGGGTCTTGTCGCTTGGATTGCGCGATTTCTTTGCTTCGGGTATGGCGATGCCGGTTCGGGCGAATGGCTGTTCTACATTGCTATTACTCTGCATGGCGTTTGCTACGATTTCTTCTTCGTAACGGGCCAGATTTATACCGATAATAAGGCGGGCGAAAAAATTAAATCGTCGGCGCAGGGGTTGATCTCCTTCGCAACGTATGGCCTCGGCATGGGCATTGGTTCCAAATTGTCGGGCATTGTGCTGGACGCCTACACTCGCCCCGACGGTAGTAAAGACTGGCTTGGCGTGTGGCTCGTTCCGGCGGGTATTGCGGCTGCGGTGCTGATCGTATTTGTTCTGTTGTTTACCGAAAAAAAGCGCATTGAGGCAACGAAAGACGAATTAGTGCCGGGGCCTTTATAGAGGAGGAAAGGGACGAAAAGGAGGAGAGGACGAAAGGTAAATGTATTGCATTTTTCTATTCCTCCCCTTCGTCCCAATCCTCCCTTCTCCTATTTCACATGCAACTCATTTCCTACAATATCAATGGCATTCGGGCGGCCATCCGCAACGGCCTGATCGACTGGCTGGCCCAACATCAATTCGATATTCTTTGCTTTCAGGAAGTAAAAGCTACAACGGATGTTGTCGACCTGTCTGTTTTCGAGCAATTGGGCTATCAGTATCATTGGCATGCGGCCGAAAAGAAAGGCTATTCGGGCGTGGCAACGTTCTCCAAAATTGCGCCAACCAACGTAGTACTTGGCTGTGGATTGCCGGTTTATGACTGTGAAGGCCGGATTCTTCGCACTGATTTCGGCGACTTGACCCTACTGAACTGCTACTTCCCGTCGGGCACAACCGGCGAGGTTCGGCAAGGCGTTAAGATGGAATTTCTGCGCGATTTTCACGACTACGTAATAAACCTCCGAAAAACCCGGCCGAAACTGATTGTCGTTGGTGATTATAACATAGCCCACAACGCTATCGACATTCACGACCCTGTGCGGAACAAAAACACAACCGGCTTTCTACCCGACGAACGGGCCTGGATGGATCGCTGGTTCGGCTCCGGCATGACCGATGCCTTTCGTTACAAACATGCCGATGACGTATCGTATAGCTGGTGGAGTTATCGGGCTGGTGCCCGTACGAACAACAAAGGCTGGCGCATCGACTACGCATCCGTAACGGACAATCTCCGCGATCAACTTATTGACTGTCAAATGCTTCCCGATGCTGTTCACGCTGACCATTGCCCGGTCTGGTTGTCAATATTGAACGATAGAATGATTGAGTGAACGGTCCGCCGTCGCGGTGAATAGATTTTTGCGCCAGCTATTCAATCACTCAATCATTCAACTATGTACTTCCTTATCTACAAACCATACCTGATGCTTTCCCAATTTTCGCGGGAGGGTGATAAAATAACGCTGGCTGATCTGGATTTCGATTTTCCGACGGATGTGTATCCCGTTGGGCGACTCGATGCCGACAGTGAGGGACTTCTGTTGCTGACCAACGACAAGCAATTGAACCACCGTCTGCTGAATCCAAAGTTTCGGCATAACCGGACGTATCACGTTCAGGTTGAAGGAGTTGTGACGGAGGAAGCCTGTCGCCAACTGTCGGCTGGAGTCACAATTTCGGTCGATGGGAAGTCGTATTATACGCTTCCGGCCAGTGCCGGGCCAATTGCTGAACCATCGTTACCCGAGCGTGACCCGCCCATTCGATACCGGGCCAGTATCCCAACATCCTGGCTGTCAATAGCATTGCACGAAGGGAAGAACCGGCAGGTCCGAAAAATGACAGCCGCTGTTGGTTTTCCGACGCTGCGGCTTGTTCGCTGGGCCATCGAAAGCCTGACCGCTGAGAGTATGGTGCCGGGTCATGTGCGGGAGTTGAGCCGGGCGGAGGTGTTACGGGGGTTGAAAATTTAGTTGTCAGGTAATGGTCAGGCATTGTCAAGAATAGTCAGGATTGACCTGCATACACCTGACCAATCCTGACTACTCTTGACAATACCTGACCATCCATGCCCTTACAAAATTCCCTCGTCGGCGAAACTGTAGTATGATTTGTCGGTGAAAATTACGTGGTCGAGAACCGGAATATCCAGAAGTCGCCCGGCATCTTTCAGTTTTTTAGTCAGGTCTTTATCCGCCTGCGACGGCGCCATATTGCCCGACGGATGATTATGAAACAAAATCATCGACGAAGCTAAATGCTCGATAGCCTGCTTGAAAATAAGTCTTGGATCGGCCACCGTGCCTGAAATGCCTCCCGTACTTATTTGTACGGGTCGAAGAATCTCGTTGGCACGGTTCATCAGCAGAATCCAGAACTCCTCATGCGGTTTATCAATCAGATGCGGAATCATCTCGTTATACGCATCGCGCGAACATGTAACGCGCGCCCGCTGGGGACGATCCTGCTCCTTCCGCCGACGGCCCAGTTCAAGCGCGGCAATAATGGTGATAGCCCGCGCTTCGCCGATGCCCCGAAACGTTGAGAGGTCTTTGATGCTGAGTCTGGCTAAGTCGTTGAGGTTGTTATTGACGCTTTTCAGAATAATTCGTGCTACGTCGACGGCGGTCAGGTCAACGGTGCCGGAGTTAATCAGAATGGCAATCAGTTCAGCTTCAGACAGGGCTGCTTTGCCTTTCAGCATGAGTTTTTCGCGTGGGCGGTCTTCTTCGGCCCAGCTTTGTATGGTGCCGGTAGTCTGATACGTCATACGTGCAAGTCAGTTACGGGGTGGTTTTCGTTTACAAAGTGCACAAAAAAACCTTACCCGCAAAAAGGTAAGGTTTCGTATGACCGGTTAGAGTCAATAAGGAGAACTATAACCCAGCGAAGACTAAGCCGATGCAGGTTTCAGGCCATTAACCAAACGAGCAAGTTTCGACTTGTTGTTGGAGGCTTTGTTCTTGTGAATGATATTACGCTTGGCAAGTTTGTCCAGCGCTGAAGAAACGGTCTTGAACAGTTCAACCGCCATTGCATGATCCGTTGTGGTACGGAGTTTCTTCACCATGTTCCGGGTGGTAACATGCTGGTAACGGTTCAACAGACGCTTTTTGGCACTCGACCGAATTGCTTTTTTTGATGACTTATGATTTGCCATTGGTATATAAAATGAAATCGTTATCGCGATATAAGGGGGCAAAAATACGAATTTCGGTTGGAACAACCAATAGTTCCAACCGAAATTGTTTGTATAACGCCTAATTACTGACGAATATCAGCGTTGACTATCAATGTTTTCTCCCAGATTCCTTCGTTCTGAGAAACAAACTGTTTGTACGCTTCGCTCTTCTCAAATAATTTAATATCTGCTTCCGATTGAAACGTCAGGTAATGCACTACGTCATAAGTAGCAACAGCCTGATTTGGCAGAATTGTCTTGCCCGACGTGTAACCGACGACCTGTGGAATTTCATACTTCAGAGCCGCAAAACCATTCATATGCTGCTCAACTGCTGCAGTTTCGACCCCATTTTTGAATTTTACACACACAATTTGCTGTTTCTGGGCTTTTCTGGCTGGTGAGTAGGCACCATAGATTGTTAAAGCAAAAGCGCACAGCAACACAACGATTAGGGTATATCCCTTTGATTTTGCATTCATGATTATTCGAGATTTGTTGATTTTGCCAAATTTTGTTTTGAATGACATGGACGTTTAGTTGAATAGTTAAATATTTTTCCCTTAAAGTACCATGTTTTGTCAAATGTACAACGCTTTTATTTGGTTGTTTGTTTCATCCAGTATTTTTTTCGGGAGTTTAGTTAACGGAGGATCTCCCGGCCCCGAAAAGCCAGTTGGTCAACACCTTAACCGGGTCCGGCCGGTGGAGAAACGACCCATCTGGGGTTTCTATGCGCACCAGCAAATCAACCGGCTGGCGGTTTTCACGCTGCCTGTTGAGATGATGCCTTTTTTCAAAAAGCACATTGACTTTCTGGCCGACAATGCTGTAAATCCAGACAAGCGTCGCTATGCCGTTGTGGGAGAGGCCCCGCGCCACTTCATCGATCTTGACGCTTATACTGACACGCTGGCTACTACGTTACCCCGCTTTTATAAGGAAGCTACCGACCGCTATGGGGCCGATACGCTGGCCCTGCATGGGTTAGTGCCGTGGCAAATTCAATTGACAAAATACCAGTTGACCGAAGCGTTTAAACAACATGATGCCCGGCGAATTCTGCGCCTGGCTGCCGATCTGGGCCACTACATTGCTGATGCCAACGTACCGCTTCATACGACGCGCAATTACAACGGTCAATTAACGAATCAACAGGGGATTCATGGCTTGTGGGAGTCGCGCTTACCGGAGCTGTTCAGTATAGATTATGATTTTCTGACGGGGCAGGCCGAGTATGTGCAGTCGCCCCAAAAAGCAGCCTGGCGAGCCGTTTTCAACGCTAATGCGGCCCTGGATTCGGTACTGCGGTTTGAGCAGCAACTAACCGGGGAAATGGGCGAAACCCGAAAGTTTGGTTTCGACGAACGGAACGGCATCACAGCCAAAGTTTATTCGGCAGATTTTTCGCAGCAGTATCATGAACGATTGCGCGGTCAGGTGGAGCGGCAAATGCGGGCATCGGTCAAGATGGTTGGTAATTTCTGGTATACCTGCTGGATCGATGCGGGCCAGCCTGATTTGCGACTGCTGGTGAATAACAAACTCACCGAACTGGAGCAGAAGGAAGACGTTGACGAAAAGAAGAGCTGGTTAAAACGCTTGTTTTCAGCCCGAAGCGAGGACTAATGTTTACGGGTACGTAGTAACAACGCCGATTACCTGCTCACCTGTTT
>JANPJE010000357.1:0-6056 GCA_031425355.1 Spirosoma sp.
TTCATTTATCCTTTCAATCGCAGTGGCCCAGCCGTCTGCACCGTCTACCGTACTGCCCGAACGCGACCGGGCACGCATTATTGACGAGATTCTGGAGGACCGATTCACGAATCTGTTGCCTCAACTGATGCGCCGGGAAGGACTGGATATGTGGATTATTATTTCCCGTGAATATAACGAAGATCCCGTTTTGCGAACCATGTTGCCCAGCACCTGGCTGTCGGCCCGCCGAAGAACAATCATGGTCTTTTTCGATAATGGTAAGGAGGTCGAAAAATTGGCCATCGCCCGTTATGACGTAGGTAATCTGCTTAAGGGCGCGTGGGATATCGATGTGCGGCCTAATCAGTGGGAAGCGTTAGTGAAGATTATTGATGACCGGAAGCCAAAGAAAATCGGTCTGAATACGTCAACGAACTACGGCCACGCCGATGGTTTGTCCTTTACGGAACACGAGGAATTCCTCAAAAAACTACCCGCTGAGTATCAAAGACGTATTGTTCCAGCGGAAAAGGTAGCCGTCGGCTGGCTCGAAACCCGGACGGAAAAAGAAATGGCAATTTACCCGCTCATCTGCCGATTGTCGCACCAGATTATTCAGGAAGGCTTTTCAGAGCAGGTCATTCAGCCGGGCGTTACCACGACGGATGATGTCGTTTGGTGGTTTAGACAACGTATCACGAATCTGGGTTTAGAGACATGGTTTCACCCAACGGTCGATGTGCAACGTGCTGACCGTGGCGACGGACCGAATACGGATTTCAGCCACCTCCGGACGTTCTCAAAACGACCTGATAAGCAAGTCATTATGCCCGGCGATTTGCTGCACGTCGATTTCGGCATTACCTACCTGCGTCTGAACACCGACCAGCAACAACACGCCTACGTATTGCGCCCCGGCGAAACCGACGTACCGGACGCCATAAAAACCGCTTTCAAACAGGGGAATCGATTGCAGGAAATTTTGACGGAGCAGTTTAGTGCCGGAAAAACGGGTAATCAGATGCTATTGGCCGCGCTGGAGCAATCGAAAAAAGAAGGTATCAACGCCACAATTTACTCGCATCCGATTGGTGTTCACGGTCATGCTGCCGGGCCAACCATCGGTTTATGGGATCAGCAAACCGGCGTTCCCGGACCCGGCGATTACCCATTACTGGCCAACACAGCGTATTCCATCGAATTGAACGCAGCCGTCGAGATTCCCGAATGGAAGAAAATAGTCCGGATCATGCTCGAAGAAGATGGCTTTTTTGACGGAAAAACCTTCCGCTACATCGATGGCCGACAAACGGAAATTTACACCATTCCCAGAAAATTGGGGTATGTGAAGTAGAGACGCGACCCTTCGCGTCTCATGCGCCGGATGGTTCTATACCCTATTGCTGACGCGTGAGGAGGAGACGCGAAGGGTCGCGTCTCTACTTGACCATTGCTCCGTCCCGAATCTCTTCGGTGGCATTTGTCACAAGTGAGTCGCCTTCGGCCAAATCGCCGAATAACTCGACTTTCTCATCGGCCTCAAGTCCTTTTTTCACCTGAACCCATTCGGCTTTCTTGTTAGCAACCCGAATCACGTAAATGCCTGTGGATGAGTTAACAACGGCTGACTTCGGCACAACGAACGTACTGTTTTTCGTAGGCAGCGGCAGGATAACTTCGGCTATCATGCCGGGAAGCAGTTTTTTGTCATTATTGAGCACATCGACCTCCACCCGTTCTGACCGCAGGCGTTTGTCCAACGTACCCGACTGACGTTTTACCTGCCCGGTAAATTTCTTATCCGGGAACGCCTTGACGCTGAAACTCACGGGGTCGTTCAGGTCAACGTAGCCGGTATACGCTTCGGGAACAGAAATCACCAGACGCAGTCGCTTTTGCTCAGTCAGAACGAAGAGTGGAAACTCGGACCCTTTGCCCGACGGCCCGATATAGGCTCCCGTACTGACATTCCGTGTACTAATAATGCCATTGAACGGTGCGCGAATTTCGAGGTATCGTTTCAGGTCGGCCACTTCCCGATAAGCGGATTTAGCGGCTTCCAATTGGGCGTTATCGGCATTACGTTTAGCGAGGGCCATATCCACATCGTTTTTCGATACGGCTCCGCTCATTTTACTTGCTTCCAGAACCCGCTCATAATTGGCTTTACTGCCAATCGAAACCGCTTCCTGCCCCCTCAACCTCGATTGGGCCGAGGCTAACTGGGCACTCAATTCGGGGGCTTCAGCAAGGGCAAGCAACTGTCCCTGCTTCACTTCCGAACCAACATCAACATGGAGGGATTTAATAAAACCGCTCACCTTAGCATAAATGTCCACATCCCGAAACGCCACTAATTCGCCCGGCACCTGGAGTGATGAGGACATTTTCCCTTTTTTCAGCGTAAACACTTCAACCGGGGCTGGTGCTTCGACGGTTTCCTCCGTTTTTAGCGTCTCTTTTTCTCCTTCCGAGGATTGGCATCCGGTTAACGTACTGATTAGTAACACACTGGCGAGCAGGCCTTTAACGAACAATTTTTGACAAACACCTGACCAATAATTAGTTAGACGATTCATACGGGGAGGGAATATAAAATTTACTGGCTTTATCTTCAGGGTCCAGCGATACCGATTCGGTAGAGGTTTTGCCCTGCACCCAGGCGAATACTAAGGGCAGAATAAACAACGCGGCAAACGTCGAGGCAATCAGCCCGCCGATGACGGCGCGTCCCAGCGGGGCCGCCTGCGAACCGCCTTCGCCCAAACCCGATGCCATCGGAACCATACCGACAACCATCGCTACGCTGGTCATCAAAATGGGCCGTATCCGCACCGACGCGGCTTCCTTCGCCGACAGGAGCGCGTCGCCGTTCCGCATTCTCAGTTCTTCGGCATTGGTCACTAACAGAACGGCGTTGGAAATAGAAACGCCCACCGACATTATCATGCCCATATACGATTGCAGATTGAGCGTTGAGCCAGTCAGCATGAGCAGAGCCAGCGAACCAACCAGCACTGCCGGAACCGTACACAACACGACCAGCGACACCTTAAACGACTGGAAATTAGCTGCCAGCATCAGAAAAATGACGACGATAGCAACCAGCAGGCCATTTTGCAGACTGTCGAGCGTGTCGATCAATACCTGGCTTAAGCCCTGCATTCTCACGGTCAGTCCACGGGGCAATTCGCCGAGCGAGTCGATGGCTTTCTGCACATCGGTGGCCGCCGTTCCTAAATCCATATCGTTCAGATTGGCCGTAACGGACAGTACCGGAATAGCGCCGAGGTTGTCATTCTCACCGTACGTAGTGCCTTTTTGAAGCGTCGCCACATCGCTCAAAACAGGCCGGTTTGTGTTCGGCAAAATAGGCACTTCACCCAGATCATTAACACTTGACATCTGACTCTCAGGCACCTGTACCTGTACACTATAACTTTGACCGGATTTCGGGTCGATCCAAACGCTTTTTTCGGTTAGCCGAGACGACGACGTGGATGCGATCAGCGAGCGTGAAATCGCCGAGATGTCCGTTCCCAATTGTGCGGCCCGAATCCGATCAATCGTTACGTCGATGGTCGGGTATTTTGTTGCCTGACCGAGTTGCACATCGCGCAAATACGGAATCTGGTTCAGTTTGGCGATTACTTTATTGGCATAGGCCTCGTTCTGCTGCTTGTCCTTCCCCGACAATTTCACTTCGATAGGTGTCGGCGACCCCTGGCTGAGAATCTTATCGGTCAGTTCGATTGGCTCAAACGACAGCTTAACATCGGGCAACGTTTTCTTCATTTGCGCCCGGTATTGGTCTTTTAACACATCAAGATCCGTATCATATTCCGGCTTCAGACTGACCTGCAAAACGCCTTCCTGCGGCCCCGCCATGAACAGGTAAATAGGACTTGTCGAAAACTGCGAACCGTGCATCCCGACCATTGCAGACGTAATTTCTACGTTTTCTTTGCCCACCAATTGATTCAATGCGTCAATGGCTTTCAGCATTGTGGTTTCGGTCTTTTCGAGCCGGGTGCCGTCGGGCGAGCGCAATCGAACCTGAAACTGCTCACCATCCACTTTGGGCAATACATCGCGGCCAATTGCCAGAATCAGGACAATTGCCAATGCCATTGCTCCCACTACGTAGCCCAACACAATCGGCTTTCGATACGGCATCATCCGGGCAATAAACCGGTTGAAACGCGCCCGTACCCGTTCGAAAAAGCTGATTTTTCCGTCGTTGTCAAGGTCTTCCCGATTCGCCAGAATTTCCTTCTGCCGCAGTAACTCATCATGGTCGCTGTGCCCATTGTGGCCATTCTGACCCACTTTCCCATTGAATCGGAGCCGTTTCTTCGTCAGTCTTGACTGCTTATGCACCTTCCCATTACTGACGTGGTTATGCCCTTTCATCATCCAGTTTGCCAGAACCGGAACCAGCGTCTGCGCCATTACGTATGAGGTAATCATCGAAAACGAAATAGCCAGCGCGAGTGGCAAAAACAGGGCGCCGGGAATGCCTTTCATGGTAAACGCGGGCGCGAATACGGCCAGAATACAGAACAGAATCAGGAGTTTCGAGAACGCGATTTCCTTGCAGGCATCCCAGATCGCCAGTGCTTTGGGCTTGCCCATATCCAGATGCTGGTGGATATTCTCAATCGTCACGGTTGACTCATCGACCAGGATCCCGATAGCCAGCGACAGGCCGCTCAGGGTCATGATGTTGATCGTCTGACCGAGCAGCGACAGAAACAAAACGCCGGAAATAATACAGGTCGGAATGGTAATGATGACGATAAGGGCGCCCCGCGCATCGCCCAGAAACAGCAGCACCATCAACCCAGTCAGTATGGCGCCGATGGCTCCTTCTGTCATCAGACTTTTCACTGAGTTGATGACATAAACCGACTGATCGAACGTATAATTCAGCTTCACATCTTCGGGCAAAAGGGCCTGAAAGCGCGGCAAAGCAGCTTTCAAATTCTGGACCACTTCCCACGTCGACGCATCCGCCGACTTTGTAATGGGCAGATAAACAGAGCGTTTCCCGTTTACCAGCACATAACCCGACGTAATATCAGCCCCATCTTCAACTGTTGCTACGTCTTTCAGATACAAATTCTGCACTGTGCCTGTATAAAGCGGAACCATCTCAAAGTCTTTGAGCGTCCGTAGATTGGTGTTGGTAGGCGTGAAATAATTCAGGTCGCCGATACGTACGTTTCCGGCTGGGCTTGCCTGATTATTGATGCGGAGCGATGTCACCAACTGATCAGGTGTGAGATTATGCGAACGTAGTAAATCGGGATTGGCTTTGATAACAATTGTGCGCGAGTTGCCGCCAAACGGAGCCGGTGCTACCAAACCCGGAATTGCACTGAAGCCCGAGCGAATGTACACGTTGGCCAAATCCTGCAATTCGTTGTTCGTTCGTTTCGGGCTACTCAAAACCAACTGACCGACGGGTAACGTCGAGGCATCGAAACGAAGAATAAACGGTGGCTGTGAACCGGGCGGAAAGATGGCCTGAGCGCGATTGGAATAAGCCGAAACTTCGGCGGCTGCCTGTGCCATATTGGTGCCTTCATAAAAAGACAATTTCAGCAGTGTCAGGCCCTGAATATTTTTGGTTTCAATACTTTTTACGCCTGATACGTACAGCAGCAGATTGACGTATTGCTTCCCGAAAAAGGACTCCATCTGGTTAGGCGTATAGCCCCCAAACGGTTGAGAAATATAAATAACCGGCAGATTCAGGTTCGGGAATATATCAATCTTGATCGTGCGAACGGCGTTGATACCGAAGAAGAACAGACTGGCTACTAAAACCAGAATCGTTATAGGTTTTCGTAACGCAGCGCGGATTAGATTCATAACGGAGCATTTACCTTTTAAACAGTTTTCGGGACCGCTTTTACTTTATTCAGACAATTAAATTGCGTTAAGTGCAATTTTTTCCAACTTACTTGCTATAGCGGCCATTGAGCCTTAAAAGTTACGCAATTCCTCTTTTATCATACTCAATATAATGTCCACAAAAAAAGTGTCGGGTTGTGGGCCCGACACTTCTG
>JANPJE010000358.1:0-4117 GCA_031425355.1 Spirosoma sp.
ATAGAATAAAAGGACTTGGTTCGGTACAATTTTTCCATAGGTTTGTTCAACCACTAATTTCTCTGCGTATGTCTGCTGTCGTTTGTGTCATTGGTAGCTCAAACACCGATATGGTGATCAAAGCTGATAAACTACCCGCCCCCGGCGAAACGGTCATTGGCGGCACATTTTTGATGAATCCCGGCGGCAAAGGAGCCAATCAGGCCGTAGCAGCCGTCCGACTGGTGACCGGATCGACACCGGGAGAACAGTCGTCAATGGCACAAACCGTAGTGACGTTCGTGGCCAATGTGGGAAATGACCTCTTTGGTCGACAGGCCCGCCAGCAGTTTGAGCGGGAAGGCATTCAAACCGACTTCGTTTCGACCGACGCCGACGAACCCTCGGGCGTGGCCCTGATTGGGGTGGACAGTCGGGGCGAAAACTGCATCATGGTGGCGTCGGGAGCCAACGCCCGGCTTGGTCAGGAGCAGGTAGCCTCCGCATTGGCGGTTGAAACCGATGCCAGCCATACCGTCGTGCTGCTTCAGTTGGAAACCCCCATTTCGACCGTCGAGTACGCCATTCGGCAGAGTCATGAACGGGGTATTCGGGTGATTTTAAATCCTGCCCCGGCCCAGCCGCTCAACCCGTCCATACTGGCCTGCCTGCATGTCATTACGCCTAACGAAACCGAAGCTGAACTGCTCACCGGCGTTCGCGTAACCGACGAAAACACCGCGCAACAGGCTGCCCGGCGACTACACGAAGCAGGCGTACCCAACGTAGTGATTACCCTCGGGGCGCGGGGCGCGTACCTGTCCGAGGCTTCGGGAGCCATGTTAATCGCGGCTCCACCCGTCACGGCTATTGATACTACGGCAGCCGGGGACTGCTTCAATGGTGCGCTGGCCGTGGCCTTAGCCGAAGGTCGCAGCCTGCCTGACGCGGTGGCTTTCGCCAGTAAAGCTGCGTCGATCTCCGTTACCCGGATGGGTGCACAGGCATCGCTGCCTTACCGCCATGAAGTTGATACGTTGCCATTACTCACTGCCTGATACCCTGTAAATCTTTCTAAGTCTAATGAAAAAACTACATTTTCTGCTTCCCGTACTGGCCCTGATGGCCTTCGGCCCGATCGCCGGTGATGCGGCAGTCCGACCGCCCGCGCCAAAACCAAAAACCGGCAAGCCAACCGCCGTAACACTTTCCAAAGCGACGTTGCAGGATAAAATCAAAGGGGGCTGGGCCGGACAGGTGATCGGTGTCACATTTGGTGGCCCCACGGAGTTCAAGTTCAACGGCACCATGATGAATGATTATCAGCCCATTCCGTGGTATGATGGCTACATCAAAAAAACAATGACCGACAATCCCGGCCTGTACGACGATCTGTATATGGACCTGACATTTGTAGACGTATTCGAGAAAAAGGGCCTCGACGCGCCCGTCAGCGAACATGCCAATGCCTTCGCCAAAGCCGGGTATATGCTCTGGCACGCCAATCAGGTGGGTCGCAACAACATCCTGAACGGCATGAAAGCACCCGAGTCGGGGCACTGGCTCAATAACCCTCATGCCGACGATATTGATTTCCAGATCGAAGCCGATTTTTCGGGCCTGATGGCTCCCGGTATGCCGAATACCGCAGTGCAGATTGGCGACCCCATTGGTCACATCATGAACTCCGGCGACGGCTGGTATGGCGGGGTGTACGTGGGGGCCATGTATTCGCTGGCGTTCGTGTCAACTGATGTCAACTACGTAGTGCGCGAAAGCCTGAAAACCGTTCCCGCTAAAAGCACTTTTTACCAATGCATTGCCGATGTGATTAAGTGGCATGACCAGTATCCCAACGATTGGAAACGTACCTGGTTTGAGATCCAGCGTAAATGGTCGGACGACGCGGGCTGCTCAGACGGGGTATTTGCTACGTATAACATCGACGCCAAAATAAACGCGGCTTACATCGTTCTGGGGCTGCTTTACGGGCAGGGCGATTACACCAAAACCATGCAGATCAGCACCCGCGCCGGTCAGGACTCCGACTGCAATCCGTCGAGTGCGGGCGGTATTCTGGGCGTCATGCTGGGTTACGATAAAATTCCTGCGTACTGGAAACAGGGACTGAAGGAAGCGGAAGATATTGATTTTAAGTACACCACTATGTCGCTCAACGACGTGTACGCCATCGGTATGAAACACGCGATTCAGGTCATCGAACGAAACGGCGGAAAGGTCACCGGCGACAACGTAACGCTGGCCGTGCAAACACCAAAAACCGTGCGCTTAGAGCAGAATTTCACCGGTCATTTTCCGACCGAAAAACGCGGGATCAACAAAACCATGACCGACGATGAGTTTACGGCCACTTTCGAGGGTATCGGCTTCGTTGTCAGTGGTGATGCAAAGCCCAACGTTCAAAAGGGCGACTACGAATACGAAAGCGATTATGTCGGTCAGATAGAGGTGTACGTGGATGGGAAAAAGATGGAGACCGCCAGCGTACCGGCCAGTTTCACCCGCCGTCGCTATGATCTGACGTGGAAATACCAACTACCTCCCGGCAAGCACACCCTGCGACTAAAACTGCTCAATCCGGATAAGGATGCCACGGTGCGGCTTCGGAATCTGATTGTTTACGGTGACAAGCCCGTTCTTGCTACTTACTAAACCTACCAACGATGTTTATAATCGAGTCATACAGCACGGCCGTGCTGTTTTGTATCGTCACAATGCTCTGCTGGGGATCGTGGGCCAATACCCAGAAATTGGCAGCCGGCAACTGGCGTTTTGAACTCTTTTACTGGGATTATGTGCTGGGCATCGTGATACTGGCCGTATTGGCAGCCTTCACGCTGGGCAGTCTGGGCGAAGGGGGTCGATCGTTTCTAACCGACATCCGGCAGGCCGACGCAGTCAATATCCGGTCGGCACTTTGGGGCGGCATACTCTTCAACGCGGCCAATATTCTGCTGGTTGCTGCCATCTCCATCGCGGGCATGTCGGTGGCGTTTCCGGTTGGTATTGGTCTGGCTTTAGTGATTGGCGTGTTGGTCAACTATGTCAACGCGCCGGTTGGCAGCGCGGGACCGTTGTTCGGTGGCATGGTTTTGATTGTGGTAGCGATTCTGCTCAACGCCGTTGCCTACCGCCGAACATCAACAGCCGATACAGGTGCATCCACGCCGGGCGTGTCCACAAAAGGGTTGCTGCTATCGGTGGTGGCGGGTTGCCTGATGGGGTTATTCTATGGTAACGTAGCGCAGGCCATGTTTCCCAACTTCGATCAGCCCGAACCGGGCAAACTCAGCCCTTATACAGCCGTTGTTGTCTTTTCGGCAGGTATTCTGGTCAGTAATTTTCTGTTCAATACGTTGTTGATGCGTCGTCCGTTTATGGGTGCGCCGGTCCGCTACGCCGATTATTTTCGGGGCAGTGGCCGCAACCACCTGACGGGTGTGCTGGGCGGGATGATCTGGTGTCTGGGTATGTTGTTCAGCATTCTGGCGTCCGACAAGGCCGGGCCAGCCATCAGTTATGGACTCGGTCAGGGTGCTACGGTTGTCGCGGCTTTGTGGGGCATCTACGTCTGGCGCGAATTTCGGGCGGCTCCCAAAGGTGTGAACACGCTGTTGAACGGGATGCTGCTCTGCTACGTCGTCGGGCTGGGGTTACTGATTCTGGCCCGCTGATGACACAACGGTAATAAATAACGTGAGTGAAAGTTTTTTTGAACTTAAAAAATATCACTACAGGCTATCAGAGCAATAATCAGAATAAATAAGCTCTAAAAATATTCCCTAACTACTCCTGCCCGCGAAGCACTTCCCGTGCCGTTTCTTCATCGCGCTTGAGTTGCGCCACTAACGCGGATAATCCCTCGAATTTTTGTTCGGGGCGCAGAAACTCGCGGAACTTCAGGGTCATGTGTTCGCCGTAGATATCTTTGTCGAAATCGAAAATATACGTTTCGATGGTTTGGTGCGTACCGGCAACGGTGGGCCGGAAACCGATGTTGAGCATACCGCCCAGCGTTTGTCCGGCATACTCCACATCGACCGCATAAACGCCATTGGCCGGGACGAGTTTGGATGGATCATCAACCTGCAAATTGGCTGTTGGGAAACCGATGGTA
>JANPJE010000359.1:0-5664 GCA_031425355.1 Spirosoma sp.
CTGTCCGAATTAGCGGCTCAGTGCGGCCTTACCGTTGCCAAGATTCAGGAGGCTGTCGATTTGTTTAAATACACGCCCAAACTGATTATTTGCTGGGCAATGGGCCTTACGCAGCACCGCAACGCCGTTGAAACGATTAATGAAGTAATTAACTTGCTCTTGCTCAAAGGCAGCATCGGCATTGAGGGGGGAGGGGCCAGTCCCATTCGCGGGCACAGCAACGTGCAGGGAGACCGCACAATGGGTATCTGGGAAAAGCCGAAACCGGAGTTCCTGGATTCGCTCAAACGGGTATTCAATTTTGAGCCACCCCGCGAGCACGGCTACGATACCGTTGCGGCTGTAGAGGCTATGCACGAAGGAAAGGCAACCGTATTTTTCGGGATGGGCGGCAACTTTGCCATGGCCGTTTCGGACACGAACTACACCGCTGAAGCTCTGAAAAAGTGCAAACTGACCGTTCACGTATCGACTAAACTCAACCGCAGTCACTTGCTAACCGGCCAAACGGCCCTGATTTTGCCCTGCCTCGGCCGCACCGATCACGACATGCAAGCCACTGGCGAGCAATTTGTTAGCTGCGAAAGCACAACGGGTGTGGTAGCTCAGTCGCGCGGTGTGGTGGACCCGGTAGTTACTACGCTTAAAAGTGAAGTAGCCATTGTTGGTGAACTGGCGAAAGCGACACTCAATGGTAAATCTGCCCTTGACTGGGATAGTCTGATCGGAAATTATGATCTTATCCGTGATCTGATCGAGAAAACCATACCCGGTTTCGACCGCTATAATGAGCAAATCCGAAAGCCGGGCGGATTTTATCTGCCAAACGGCCCACGCGTTCGGGAATTCAAAACGATTGACGGCAAAGCACATTTTACGATCAATACACCCACACATCACCAGCTACAGCCCGGCGAATTGATGCTCATGACCATCCGAAGCCACGACCAGTTCAACACGACGATTTACGGCAACGACGACCGGTATCGGGGCATTTACAACGAACGACGCGTGGTGTTCATGCACCCCGATGACATCGGCAATTTAAGGTTGCACGAAAAGCAAGTGGTCGATCTGCACAGCCAGTATACCGGCAAAAAACGCACGGCTCACCAGTTCGTGGTTGTGCCGTACGACATTCCGCGCGGGTGTGCAGCGGCTTATTTTCCTGAAACGAACGTACTGATTCCGATTGATTCCAAAGCGGAGAAAAGCCACACGCCTACCTCAAAATCCATTATTATTACCGTAACGCCGGTGTTAAGATGAGGTTAGTTAGAGCGGTTATTCTCGTAAAAAAGCTTTATCATTTTTAACACAACGGCCTCATCTTTCCCAGCAGTTGACTGGGGCTGTCCA
Source organism: Spirosoma sp. (assembly GCA_031425355.1). GTDB lineage: Bacteria > Bacteroidota > Bacteroidia > Cytophagales > Spirosomataceae > Spirosoma. The sequence continues at coordinate 1,360 of JANPJE010000359.1, forward strand.
TTGAGGTTTACAAATGATCTGATGGCATCCAACTGGCTGGTTGTCAGGGTTTCGTACCCCATATTCCACTGCGTGAACAAACGCTCGTTTATGGACCGGCTGAGCACTTTCGTGACATTTTTGTGCCGCTGATCCTGCTCAATCCGCTTGTACAGTGCGTCGAGCGACTCTTTCTGCCCTTCCAGTACCTGAATGATACTCCCACGCACATAAAGCAGGACGCCCGTAATACCAAATCGGGCATTATTCCGGCGGCTCTGCTCAAGAATAGCGACGAGGTCATCTTCCTGAAATAACCCCACTGATGTGCTGAAATAAACAATGCAATGCTCCATACGACAATACGTATTATGGAATAACTGTTCCGGTAAAAAACGGCTGTAATTTACCCCTTATAATTCGCAATTACAGACTTACCAGGGAGTAATCGGCATCGTCAGGGCTATGGATGTCAATCCGGTGCGGTTGCGAAAGCGGTCGTTATTCGCCACCCGATCAATGTTATTGAGGACCATTTCTGTGCTTAGCCATTGATACCCTACTTTCAGGCCAACGACCTGTTTGATTACTAAACGTGCGTAAATCTCGGTCGCTAACATACCCCGGTCATTATCGCCCAGCAGCAGGAGGTTGAGCCGTTGGGGGTGCGCTTTCTGGTAGACATCTGCACCCTGGAACCTCTTTTGAACGTCGTTACCTGCCACATCCTGAACAACAAATAGACCGGTCGATGAACGGACACCACCTATCCGGCTTCGCCCCCAAAAGGTGAATCCCAGCAGATCAGCACTGGCACCAATCTCAACCGGACCCAAGTGAATCTCGGCCCGAATCCCAACATTAAGGGAGGTTTGCGATGTGTAGCCAAAGTTGAGCGTATCAATATTTTGGGTAATCAGTGGTTTTGATAGAGAGCCAAATCCTTTCTCGCCACGAGTCAGGAGAGCCGGTGCCGTATAATAATCGGTGTTGTTACCATAAAACGCGCCCAGCCGTGCTGTCCAGCCAATAAAGAGTAACCTACTCCTATCTACGTTGAGCATTTCGTAGTACGTGATGGATGGGTTGATGTAATTTTTTTTGAACGCCATCCCCAGGTCAATACCACCGCTCATGTCTTTGCGGAGAGAATATTGGGCATGAGCAGACAACGATAAAATCGTGAAAAGTGAAGCAAGAAAAAATTTCATTCGGCGGGCTGTACGTTTAAAAATAAACTAATGAATTGTCCTACAGAGGTTTATGATTGACTTTGAGGATGAGTAGCCCTATTAACTAAGTATGCGCTTTTAAATAACGTAAAAGAAGAAACCAGTCCGGAGGAAGGAGCAGGATTTGTTATATTAACTTTTTGTGAAGAGGAGACAAAATGGTTTGCAGATGACCTATGCATCAATTACCTGCGAGCGAATACCCTTAGAATACCCGCTTTCGTTACTTCGTAGCTACGTAAAAGAAATCCAAACTTCCGGCGGGGTCGTTGCTGACGAGATAATCTGTATGGCTGATTTCAGCGGCTAAGCCGTCAGCTTGCAGAAGCCGGTTGCGGTTCAGGCGGTTCATCAGGTCGTAGGGCACCTGAAGGATTCTGCGGGGGAGTCGGTACTGGAGGTTGAAAACATCAAATCGGGTCAGTTTCTTTACCGACTCTCTATTCTGCTCATAATACGTCATCACCTTACCGTTTCCATGAATACCTCGCGTATCGACAGTAGGGAAGTACTTGCCTATCAGCGATTTTAGGCCATCAGCATAATATTCCCGTACGTGCCAGGGGTTTCGGGTGAGCGAGAACGTTTTATTGACGGTCGTAAGCAGTAGTTTACCGCCCGGTTTTAGTACCCGATACGCTTCTTTGATAAATAGATCGTCATTTTCGATGTGCTCAATCACCTGAAACGTAACGATATAGTCGAACGTATTGTCGGCTAATCCGCTAAGAGGAGGGATATTAGCCGCGATAAAGGTCGATGTCGAATATTCGGCACTTAGCCCCGAAATTAACTCCTGGTTCTTGTCGATACCCGTGTAGTGACTGGCCGCTTTGGTCAATAATTCCAGCCCTCGCCCCCAGCCACAGCCAATTTCGAGCACCTTACCGCTAACCATGCGGGCCGCTTCGACATAGGGGAACAGCAGTCGCTGGTGAACGGGATTATCGGATGCGATTTCGGCGGAGGTGATTTCTGTGGTCTTGTACATGATATGCGTTTGCAATTCAGCCGGTAAAATTACTCTTTTGTCCAGGCAAAGAAAAATGAACGGCTCCGGTAAGTTAAAACAGGTCTGTTTTTCGTTGTAAATAAACAATTCAGAACCAGTTAAGTCACTGAGCATAATTATTGAACACAGAGGCACAAAGAACACAAATAAATAAGTGCTTTAAAATTAACGGACTAATCCTCTGTGCTCTTTGCTCAACTACATAAGAATTTTACAGATTTTAGATTGCACTATTGTTTATGCGTATTCTATCTGCTTTATTTTTTCTTGTTATCATATCGGCCTGCTCGACCAGCAAAAAAACGCAGCAAGCCCGTGCGAATGCGGCCTACGATGCCCGCACGGAAGCCCAGCGAAATCAGCGCAGTAGTCCGTCAGTGCGCCCTGCCGATCCGCAACGTACCGACGCCGGGCGTGACGATACCCGACGCAGCGAACGTCCATCGGATACGCGTCCAGCGACGGCCCCGGTTAAGGTGATGACGGATGGTCCTGCATTGGGAACCACATCGTCCGTATCAGCCAAAACGTCAGGCGAGTGGGTCGTTACGTCTATCAAAGGGAAATTTCTGACGACCGATACCACCAGTGTTCGGGTCTACATGGATCTTACGGCCAAGTCGCCATCGGGCGAGGCTATCCTGAATCCAACCGATTTTTCCGAACACTTCTTGGTGGCTTATGTTATGTATCCCGACTATAATAACCGCGAACGGCTTGGCTACGGAACGGTACCGCTCAACGCCCAGACCGTTGGTCGGGATGGCGATCACCTGACGCTGACATTTGATATAAAACGCCCTGTTTCAACGAACCAAAAAGACGTGTCGTCGGCTGTTTTATTGACCGAAATTACCGAGATCAGTTCGGGCGCGAAAGCACGTAACGACCTGACACTCCGCTTTAAAGCGACTAAACTGAGCGACGGTTTTGCATTGTTTGACAAAACCGGTAAACAGCCCCAACTGCGTAATTATGTGAACGCAGGCGATACGGTCGTGATTCGGGATGTAAATGGCACCAGCAAGCCACTATTTGGGTTTCGTTACCGCCATGATTTCGACGCGGCTTCGTCGCCCATGAACACATCGCCCCGCCCGGCGGCTAAAGCACTCACGGTCGATTCGACGCTCAGCATCAGCACCAATCAGCCTTTTGTTATTCCACGTGAGGGATTGTATTATTTTGTGGAAGATACCGCCGACGTATCGGGTATTGGTTTAGTGGTAACCGACAAACGTTTTCCGAAATTAACCCGCCCCTCAACACTCATCAAGCCCGTTTTGTACATGAGCACCAGTACGGAAATCGGTGAAATGAATCAGGCGCAGGATACCAAAAAAGCCTTCGACAAATACTGGCTCAGCCTGATGTCCGGCAATGAGGAAGTCGCCCGGAAAACACTCAAAGCGTACTTCAACCGGGTTGAGGAAGCCAACCGTTTATTTACCAGTTATAAAGAAGGCTGGAAGACCGACAAAGGGATGATTTACATCGTGTTGGGCGCACCCGACCGTGTGCAACGGAACCGGGAGCGTGAAGTGTGGGTTTATAATCGCCGGGCCAATGTCTCGGAAGTTAACTTTACCTTTACCAAAAAACCGAATCAATTTGTCGATGACCATTACGAACTGGTACGTTATATTGAGTATCAGCCGATTTGGTATCCGATTGTCGAAGCATGGAGAACCGGCGCAATCCGCGAGTAAATCGCCCCAACACCAATAGAAGCTCAACATCCCGCCCCCAGTTTCGTCCCGAACCGGACGAGATGGTGTTTGGCATTCAGTCCGTTATCGAGACACTCAAGTCCGACCAGCAGATTGATAAATTGTACATGGAAAAGGGATTGAGCAATCCCGATATTCAAAATCTGGCTTTTCAGAACCGCGTCACGATTCAGCGCGTGCCCGTTGAGCGGCTCGACCGACTGACCCGCAAAAATCACCAGGGCGTTGTTTGCCTGATTGCGCAGGTGCAGTACGTTAAACTCTCCAACGTCATCGCCGATGTGTTTGAGCGGGGCGAAGTGCCTTTTTTCCTGCTTCTCGACCGCATCACCGACGTCCGGAACTTTGGCGC
>JANPJE010000360.1:0-8343 GCA_031425355.1 Spirosoma sp.
TGGAGCCGCCAACTCTTCGACGGGCAGATTTACATATTCGCCTATCACTGTCTGCACAACCTGCAATCGATACTGACGATTGTACTGCCACTATTTCTGTTCTACAAATTTGCGGACCCGTACCTAAGCAGTTTCTATGGCATGGCTCCCAAACGCAAAGGGCTGATGCTCTACGCGCTGATGCTGGCCCTGATGATTCCGCTTATCACGCTGGCATCTTTTCAACCCGATTTCTTGGAATCCTACCCGACGTATCGCGACACCAACGCCAACGAGTTTTTCGGCGTGCCGGAATGGGTAACGGCCCTGATTTATGAACTATGCTATGGCTGGGATTTCATACCGACGGAACTCCTTTTCCGGGGCTTTCTGGTCATCGGCATGGCCCGCGTGCTGGGGCCGGGCGCGGTGCTGCCGATGGTCGTCTGGTACTGCTCGATTCACTTCGGGCGGCCGCTTGGCGAGGCTATTTCGTCAATTTTTGGCGGGTATTTGTTGGGCGTTCTGGCCTTGAGTACCCGCAGCATCTGGGGTGGCTTACTCATTCACATTGGCATCGCCTGGGGTATGGAGATTGCCGCTTTTTTGCAGGGTATGAGGGGCTAACGAAAAAGTATTATGGCCGATTTTCAGGGATGGTATTCATTTGGAACACAAATTTTTGATTTGATTCCGACAACCCAACAAATGTGCCAATCCCTTCTTTTTGCATACTATGTTATAAACATTTTTAATCAGCATAAGATATTCTCCATATCGATGTAGCTCTCCTTGCTAAGTCATTTTGTCTAACATTCAAAGTATTTGGATTCCAGTCATTATAATTTATTCTATTGCTCAATATATATTGACTCTTCATGTAAAAAATTTTCTTTTGGTTAAATGGTGATGTTTCACAATCCTTGTTTAGATGATCCTCAAGTAAAGTGTAATTCCCAAGCCGATATATGTATTTTTCTTGAATGATTTGAGGGAAATCTTCATCCCATTCATTAGTTGGATTTTCAGGAAGTATATGCTCGATAGTTGCTGGATCAAGTTCGTAGTCTCTATCCCCACCCTGCATCAAGTTGTTTTCTAATTCAAAAAGAATATATCTTGCTAGTTTTTTACTGCGTCCATATGAGTACAGTTCTAAGGTAGAAAAGTCATTTTTAAAATCTTCATCTGCAATATACAATTCTCTCAAATCATTGAAAACTTGTTGAGCTGTAGTAATGTTATTGTTAAATATCTTTTGGGATACAGAATTGTACAACTCTTCCATTTTATTGGCTTGTCTACTCCCAATAACATTATACCTAAGTGAAATAACTGAAATAACTTTCAAGGCTTTATTGAACTCTTGGTCGCTAAATTTTTCTTTGGCTACCATTAGTAACGGTAGCTGCTGTTTTACTCCAAACAGTTTAAGTTCTCTTATTCTCTTTATCCTTTCTCTTTCTCCTTGCCAAAGTATATTATATGGGTCTTGTAGGGCTAAATAAAGATCAGAATAGTTTTCGAGATCATTCAAAAGATTGAAAACTTGTTGATTTGTTTTTATATCGTTTCTTATAGTCTTAAATAGCTGTTCTTGTCTCACCAAGGAATTTCTTGAAATCCAAAAATGTCGCAAGAAGACAGGAAATCTATCAATACCAACACTTGTCGATATCCTTTTCCAAATATCCTTTGCAATTCTTAAATCAGACGCGCTTATTAGAGAAAATAAATAGTTTTTCAATAGGTCAGTTACGGTGAGGTCAACACCACGATAATTAAGCGTCTCGAAAAGCGTGTATGCACTTAGTTCGTCTTCAACTTCAATTTTTATGAACATGGTTTTGTCGCCAATTTTTTTACTCAAAAAAGTGGCTAAGTCAGCGCCAGTGGGATTTGGGAATAACTCATCAAGCTGATTGTAGAAGAAAATAAATGCATTCCATAGTAACCTGTCAGAATCTATAAGGGTTCGCTCATTTATTGGAGAAAGTAATTGTAATAGATTTCTTTGATAAAAAGGATCATTATTTTCATTTAAAAATAATTTACTGGAATACAGTAATGATGCCGGATCTTTTTGCCCCAAAAATCCTCTTCTTAATTCACTTATTCTTTCGGCATTATCAACAGGTTCGACATTCCGATCAACTAAATCTTGTATTTTTTTAATAACAGCTAATGCTAGTACACTCAATGTGGTAAATCTTTGTTGACCATCAATAACTAAAAATTTTTTCTCGCCAATTTTTTGAAGCACTACTGCTCCCATGTAATGATCTTTTCCTGTGCTCAGAAGTATTTTTATGTCCTCCCACAAGTCAGTCCAATTGTCAGTTTTCCATGAATAATCTCTTTGAAAAACAGGAACTTGATATGTCACCCCATTACCTAGGAGTCCATTCAGACTAGCACTGCTTGGGGTCATTAAATTTTTTTCTGCCATGACTATCCTATGTTGTCTAAAAATCCTGTACAACTCGTAAATATACGAACGTATTGGCGGCTTCCGAGAACTAACGCAATCCATGTTGAACGTTTGCTGGAATCGCAATCCGTTGATTAATAGTAGGTTTGGCTATATTTTGATGTGAATTAACACGAAATGCATATTACTCGCGTTTTGTTGATTTATACCCGTGGCAATACAAAACGCTAATCTCATAGAGTATGTTGTTTGCATAAATGAGTCACTTAGCGGCTATGTTTGTTAATCGCCAAGCATGCCAATCGACAGAATACAATCTTTATACAATCAAATCTTACTGAACCTATCATGCCCCGCCCCAGCAACTCTACTCAGCCACCCATTCCGAACGGGAAGAAGTTTGATGCCATTGTTGTTGGGTCGGGTATCAGCGGGGGCTGGTCGGCGAAGGAACTGTGCGAGAAAGGGCTGAATGTATTGCTCCTCGAGCGGGGGCGCATGATCGAGCACGTAACAGATTACCACACCGCCACCATGAACCCATGGGATTTCCCGCATCATAACCTCGAAATGCCCGACGAGTTGCTGAAACGCTATCCGGTGCAGAACCGGACGGGGTTTGCCATCACCGAAGCGACGCATCACCACTTCGTCAATGATCTGGACAATCCGTACGTCGAAGAGAAACCGTTCGACTGGATTCGGGGGTATCAGGTGGGCGGTAAGTCTCTGATGTGGGGCCGGTATTCATTCCGGTTTTCGGACCTTGATTTTGCCGCTAACGCCAAAGAAGGCATCGCGACGGATTGGCCGATTCGCTACAAAGACATTGCGCCCTGGTACGATTACGTCGAAAAATTTGCCGGTATTGCCGGGGACCGCGACGGATTACCGCACCTGCCTGATGGTCAGTTTCAGCCTGCCCTGCCCGACAACTGCGTGGAGAACCATTTCCGGAAAACCGTGAACGCCCGCTTCCCCGACCGGAACGTAATTTCGGCGCGGGCGGCTCACCTGACCGCCCCCACGCAGGAGCAGATGAATTTGGGCCGGGCCAAGTGCCAGTACCGGAATCTTTGCATGCGGGGCTGTCCGTACGGGGCGTATTTCAGTACGCAATCCGCTACGTTGCCCGCTGCCCGCCGAACCAAACGGCTCACGGTCAGGCCCCATTCCATCGTCAACTCAATTGTATATAATGAGAAAACAGGCCGGGCAACGGGCGTTCGGGTGATTGACGAGCAAACGCACGAGTGTCACGAGTTTACCGCCAGTATTATTTTCCTGAATGCGTCGGCGTTAGGGTCGACGTATATTTTGATGAACTCCAAATCCGGTCGCTTTCCGAACGGCATGGACGATAGCGGGCAGTTGGGAAAAAACCTGATGGACCATCATTTCCACGTCGGGGCTACGGCTGATTACGACCACGATCTGGATAAATATTACTACGGTCGGCATCCGGCGGGGCTATACGTACCGCGCTTTCGGAACCTGCCCGGTCAGGACAAACAGGCGTTCAAACGGGGTTATGGATTCGAGGTGTACACCAACCGCGAAAACTGGGACCATGCCCGTGAGGAAGACGGCTTCGGGGCTAATTTCAAGGAAAGAGCCACGCAGTTCGGCACCTGGAAGATTACGCTCGATGCGTTTGGGGAGTGTATGCCGTATGAAGACAATTGCGTTTATCTGACCAACGAAGTCACGGATAAATGGGGGCAGCCCGTCCTTAAAATGGACGTTCACTACCGCGAAAACGAAGCCCTGATGCGGAAAGATGCGAACGAACAGGCGGTGCTGATGCTCGAAAAAGCAGGTTTCAGCAACATCGAAGGCTTTGACAGTCAGGCACATCCGGGTTTGAGCATCCACGAAATGGGAACGGCCCGAATGGGAACCAGTCCGAAGAATTCAGTCTTCAATAAATTCAACCAGCATCACGCTGTCAAAAACGTGTTCTGCACCGATGGCGCGACCATGACCTCGTCGCCCTGCCAGAACCCATCGCTGACCTACATGGCCCTTTCCGCGAGGGCGGCAGATTACGCCGTAAAAGCGTTGAAGCGGGGAGACATAGCCCATTAAGTTAAGTTTTGTCGCGTATCCGGCCTGCTTATGGAGTAAGAGTTTACGAAAGCTATCTTTTGGTTTTACGATAAACTCATACGGATGAAACGGACGTTCTGGATACCATGCCTGATTACCTGCTCGATGCTCGTCGTTACGTGCAAGGTTATTCAGCAACCGCAACAGGATAGCGCAAAAAATACGGTTTTAGCCGATACTGTTCCCGCCTTTACCGCCAACCCGTCGCCGGTGCAGTTGACGCCGGAGCAGAGTTTACGGTCGTTTCGGGTGCCAAAAGGCTACCACATGGAGCTGGTTGCCAGCGATCCCATGATTCGGGAGCCGGTTGCGATTGCCTGGGATGGCAACGCCAAAATGTACGTGGCTGAGATGGATACGTATATGCAGGATGTGGACGGCACGGGCGAACATGACCCCGTGAGCCGCGTTATGCTGCTCGAAGACACAAATAATGACGGAAAGATGGACAAGAGTTCTGTCTTTATCGACAAACTGCTCCTGCCCCGTATGCTCCTCTGCGTCGACCATGAACTATTGGTTAACGAAACCGATACCTACGACATTTTTAGTTATAAAGATACCAATGGCGATGGTGTGGCCGATGCCAAAAAAGCGGTTTATCAGGTCGGTAAAAAGTCGCCCGGAAATCTTGAACACCAGCGTAGCGGCTTGGACTGGAACCTCGACAACTGGATTTACGTAACGGTTGACCCGGTGCGGTTTCGGTACACAAAAAATGGCCTGAAAGTAGACTCGCTGACCAGCGGCTCGAACGGGCAGTGGGGCCTAACGCACGATAACTACGGGCGGTTGTTTTTCTCGCGGGCAGGGGGCGAAATTCCGGCGTCGGGCTTTCAGATAAACCCGGTTTACGGCGGACTTGAGTTCCCCGACCAGTATTCTGAAGAGTTCACCGCTGTCTGGCCGATTATCGCCACCCCCGATATTCAGGGCGGTTTGCGCCGACTACGGCTTCCCGACAGTACACTGAATCATTTTACGGCGAGCAACGGCCAGTCCATTTTTCGTGGCGACAAACTCCCCGCTGACTTAGTTGGCGATTACCTGATTGGCGAACCCGTTGCCCGCATTATCCGACGTGCCAAAGTGATTAATACGAACGGAAAACGTACGCTCGAAAATGCGTATAAACAGAAGGAGTTCATTGCCTCAACGGACATGAATTTCCGCCCGGTCAATACGTATACCGGACCGGATGGCTGTTTGTACATCGTCGACATGAACCGGGGCATCATCCAGGAATCGCAGTGGACACCGAAAGATTCGTACCTGCGGCCACAAATTCAGCGGTTAGGGCTGGACAAAAACGTGCAGCACGGACGCATTTACCGGCTCGTGCATGACGGGATGAAGCCCGGCCCCATGCCGCACATGCTCGACGAACCCGCCAGCAAATTGGTGACGTATTTAGATCACCCAAACGGCTGGTGGCGCGATAATGCGCAGAAGCAACTCGTCATTCTGGGCGATCAGTCGGTGGTGCCGGTGCTGAAACAGATGGTGGCGGGTCAGGCGGGTAAACTTTCTGCACTGGGGCGGCTCCATGCGTTATGGACGCTGGAAGGATTAGATGCTATCGACAAAGACATGCTGTTTAACGTAATGAAAGACACCGATCCTCAACTTCGCCGGGCGGCTGTGTGGATCAGTGAACGGTACGTGAAACAGAATGATAATCAGGCGATTGGTAAATTTCGGGAGTTGAAAAGTGACCCGGATTATGATGTTCGTACGCAGTTGGTTTTGTCCCTGCATCAGAGTAAATCGGCTGACGCAACCGCCCTCGCCAACGAAATTGTTGAGCAAAACGCCGGGAATGAACTGGTAGCGGCTGCCCGAAATAGTCTGTTGAAAAATGACGCCGTCAAAACATACGGTCTGCGCTTAGGCCGGCTCGAAACTGCTGACCGGAATCGAGTCTTAGCGGGCGCGAATACCTTCAAAACGCTTTGTGCTACGTGTCACGGTCCCGATGGAAAAGGGTTGGCCGTTGGCGGCAGCAGCATGGTAGCTCCGCCATTGTTTGCCTCAAAGCGCATTGTGGGCGATAAAGACGCGCTGATAAAAATTTTGCTACACGGATTATCGGGTCCGGTCGATGATAAAACCTATCCCGACGTAATGCCTGCCATGGGTGCCAACGACGACGAATGGATTGCATCGGTATTGAGTTATATCCGTTACGAGTTTGGCTATACCGGCAATTTCCCGCGCTACACACCACCGCCCGGTCCACGTCCGGCCAATGCAGACGTACCACCGCAAGTTTTGCAACGACGCAATTTCAAACCCTTCGTGCAGCCCGATGAAGTCAGGAAAATACGGGAACAAACCACCGAACGGGCAAAAGCCTGGACATTGGCCGATCTCGAAAAAGTAGGTGACTGAAGAGGTTGAACACGGGCCACTCTGTATTCAAAAAAATCAAGTGTTATCATGACTGCACGCATCGTCTTCCTGTTGAGTTACGCAATCGGCACAACGGCTGTTGTCGCGCAACCCAATCCTGACCGCCCTGAGTTGTGTCAGGGTGCGTATTTCACGGAAGAACAGGGCGCAAAATCGTTGCAGACGTTCGCCGGTACGTATCACGACCGCACCAGTTGGGAAACCCGTGCGTCGCTGATTCGGACGGGGTTGCGCGAGGGAATGAATTTGCCCGAAAAACCGAAGTTTGCGCCACTAAAACCTATTCGGCACAGTTTGCGGACACTGAACGGCTATTCTGTTGAGAACGTAGCGTTTGAAAGTTTGCCGGGTCTTTTCGTGACCGGGAATTTATACCGGCCTCTGAATCAGACGGATAAATCGGCGGGAGTGCTTTGTCCGCATGGGCATACCCCCAATCTGGATGCCCGTTTTGTGGAGCAGACCCAGCAGCGTTGCGCTACAATGGCCCGCATGGGTGCGGTGGTATTCGTCTATGACATGCTCGGTTATGGTGACTCGAAACAGTCGGATCATAAACTGGCAAACGCACTGACGCTGCAAACGCTGAACAGCATCCGGGCGTTGGATTTCCTGACTAATTTGCCCGATGTGGATACCAGCCGAATTGCCGTGTCGGGAGAGTCGGGTGGGGGAACGCAGACGTTTCTGCTCGCGGCTCTCGACTCGCGCGTGAAGGTTTCTGTGCCGGTGGTTATGGTATCGGCGCACTTTTTCGGGGGCTGCGTTTGCGAAAGCGGGATGCCCATTCATAAACGCCCTACCCAACAGACCAGCAACGTAGAGATTGCCGCACTGGCGGCTCCCCGGCCCATGCTCCTGATTTCGGACGGGAAAGACTGGACGAAGAACACGCCTGCCGTCGAGTTTCCCTACATCCAGAATATATACAGCTACTACGGAGCCAAAGACCGGGTTGAAAATGTGCATCTGCCTAATGAAGGCCACGATTACGGCCCCAGCAAACGCGCAGCCGCCTATCGGTTTTTGGCTAAACACCTCAAATTAGAGTTGAACCGTGTCCTGAAAAACGGCCAAATCGACGAAACACCAAACACCTTACTCGACCCTGCTGCTTTACAGGTCTTTACTGTCGAACACCCGCGTCCGGCTCATGCCGTTGTGGGCGACGAGAAGGTGACGGCCCTTTTGAATTGACTTTCTTTACGTATATAAACCCCGGCTTCGGCCATCTGAACCCCTCAACTTGCATGGATATTTTCAACATCAACCGTCGGCGTTTTTTACAAGGCACCACCGCTACGCTCGCTTTATCGACGTTTGGCGCCAGAGGTATGGACCTCATTAATCCCACCAAAACGCTCCGTGTCGGCTTGATTGGTACAGGATGGTATGGCAAGAGTGATTTATTT
>JANPJE010000361.1:0-3243 GCA_031425355.1 Spirosoma sp.
ATCGGCTCATTGGAAGACGTTGATTTTTTGGCGGCTACTTTTACCGGTGCCGATGCCGTGTATTGCATGATCCCCACAAACTTTGCCCAGCCCGATCAACTCGCTTATTACCGGCGGCTCGGCAGCAACTATGCACAAGCCATCCGACAATCGGGGGTGAAGCGGGTGGTTCATCTCAGCAGTTATGGTGCCCATTTAGAGAAAGGAACCGGGTTTATCGTCGGTTCGCACCATGTCGAAGGGATGCTGAATGAACTGTCAGACGTAGCGATTACCCATCTGCGTCCCGGTTATTTCTACTACAATCTGTTAAACTTCGTTGGGATGATAAAGGGACAGGGTTTTATCAGTGCCAACTACGGCGACGATGATAAGATCGTACTCGTGCATCCCGACGATATTGCCGCTGCTGCTTCTGAAGAGCTGATAACCGTTTTTGGCCAGCCGGTGCGCTACGTTGCCAGCGATGACCTGACCGCCAGTGAAATCGCTAAAACACTGGGGACGGCGATTGGTAAACCGGAATTAACCTGGGTAACGATTTCGAGTGAGGAAATGCAACGTAATATGGAACAGCGCGGCATGCCTGCCCACCTTGTGGCTAACTTTGTTGACCTGGGTGCGAGTACTCATAGAGGTGCCTTGCGGGAAGAGTATGACCTGCACAAGCCAACGGTTATGGGCAAGGTAAGAATGGCCGATTTTGCCCATGAATTTGCAGCTTTTTATAACCGGTAATTATCTCTGTTAAAAGAGGTGATTCCGCAAAACGAATAGCTTTCTCCATACCTGTACCCGTTCAAACAACTGACATCCATGATTCTTATAACCGGTGCGACAGGTCATCTCGGCTTGGCTACCATTGATTTTCTGCTCAAAAAATTGCCTGCTTCTCAACTGGTCGCTCTGGTTCGTGATGAGAAAAAAGCCGCTCACATAAACGAAAAAGGAGTGGACATACGCATCGGCACGTACGACGATACGGCCTCACTCGACAGGGCCATGCGGGGCATTGAAAAAGTTTTACTGATTGCCGGGACGGATGAGGATAATCGCCTGCAACAACACAGAAACGTAGTGGATGCCGCAAAAAAGGCGGGCGTTACCTTCATCGCCTACACCAGCCGAACGCTGAAAGACAGAAGCACGATGGCAAACCAGTTGATGGAAGGACACTTTCAGACGGAAGACTATATTAAAGCCAGTGGATTAACCTACACCCTCTTTCGCAATGTGCTGTACATGGACGCTATACCTCAGTTCGTGGGGGCCAACGTTTTCGAGACGGGCATCTATCTGCCTGCCGGTCAGGGACGAGTACCTTTTGCGCTGAGAAGCGAAATGGCCGAAGCGATTGCCAACGCATTAACAGCCGATGATACCGATACTATAGTCTACAAACTCACCGGAAGTGAAGCTTACTCCTTCGCCGATGTTGCGGCTGTCCTAACCGACTTATCGGGTAAAGAAGTAACGTATACAGCGGCTGAGAAATCAGCCTTTGAGAGGCAACTGAAAGCACGTAATGTACCCGAACCTGTCATTCAGAAGATTACGGGTTTTTTGACCGACATTAAAAACGGGCAGGAAGATGATGTGAGCCACGATCTGGAAAATCTGCTCGGGCGAAAGCCTGCATCGCTTAAAGACGGGTTAAAAGGGTTATATAATTTGTAGCGAATAGCAGAACGTACTGAAAACAAAGGAAACCAGCAGCCTGTTGGTTTCCTTTGTTCAATCAGGGAAATAGTTTAAATGAACAGTACTATCAACAACTCAGCCGCTAAACTTTTTTTGGATGATGAAAAACGGACAACTTCATACGATTAAAACCATAACGGAATATCATCAATTCATGGGTCTCCCTAAACCGGAACATCCGCTAATCAGCGTAATAAATTTTGAGGCTATTAAACGTATACCGGACAGCAAGCCGAAAAGTATTGTCAATAATTTTTATTCCATTGCGCTTAAACGGACGTTCAATGGTAAGATGAAATATGGTCAGCAGGAATATGATTTTGATGAAGGTGTTCTGATCTTCATTTCGCCCGGTCAGGTTTTAACAATTGAGGCTGAGGAGGACTTAAAACATACCGGATGGCTGTTAATCATTCATCCCGATTTTTTGTGGAATACGCCGTTAGCCAAATCAATAAAGCAATACGAGTATTTCAGCTACTCGGTCCATGAAGCCCTACATTTATCAGAAAAAGAGGAAATCATGCTTATGGGAATAATGAAGAATATTGAACAGGAATATCACTCAAACATTGATAAATTCAGTCAAAACGTAATTATTGCCCAGCTTGACTTATTGCTGACCTACGCTGAGCGGTTTTATCATCGCCAGTTCATCACCCGAAAAATTACCAATCATAAACTCCTCAATCGGCTGGAGACTATTCTTACAGAGTATTTTAACGGCGATGAAGTAGCAAAAAAAGGATTGCCTACGGTTCAATACATTGCCGAAATGTTAAACGTATCGCCCAATTATTTGAGCGTGTTATTAAACGTGTTGACCGGACAAAGTACTCAGCAGCACATACACGATAAATTGATAGAAAAAGCGAAAGAAAGGTTATCTACTACTGATTTAACCGTCAGTGAAATTGCCTATGAATTGGGCTTTGAACATTCGCAGTCGTTCAGTAAATTATTCAGAAACAAAACCAATTTTTCACCGTTGGCATTTCGAAATTCGTTTAATTAATCACAGGACTTCCGCGTAAAGCCTTGCCACGGTTGTTTTAGTATTATCAGTAATCGTGGCACGGCTTTTTACGAGAGTCCTGAATCAATAAAACAGTGGCGTTATACGCCATATTTATACCGCAAGACCCCCACATTAATGGCCCGCCTGTAAGTCAGCCATTGATGTGGGGGTCTAAAAAAATCTGCTTTATTATGCCGGGCCGTAGGCTGCCGACATCCTCTTCTCACAAATCTACCTGGCTCAATCCGACGGAATTTTTGTTATTAACACCTTCGATTTCGTAAGCAATAACGAGTTGATTATCGACCACGACGCTGGTGGCATTAGTGCCGCAAACGGCATTATTTTTTGTCGATGCGGTACAGCCGGCCCTGGTCGGTAATGGCATATAAGGCCCCATCGCTGCCCTGGGTTACATCCCGGAAACGCTGATACTGATCCGCTAACAGCCGTTCTTCACCCACTACCTTATTATCCCGGATGATAAGCCGTAGCAGGTGCATCCCACTCAGCGAGCTAATAAA
>JANPJE010000362.1:0-2731 GCA_031425355.1 Spirosoma sp.
TCGCTGGGCAAGCCCGAAATCTACGTAATGGGTGCCCGCAATCCGTACCGCATCTGGGTCGATAAACGCGGGTTCCTTTATTGGGGCGACGTTGGGCCAGATGGTGGCACGGCCAATGAACGCGGTCCCAAGAGCCAGGACGAATGGAATCAGGCCCGCAAACCGGGAAATTATGGCTGGCCGTATTTCGTCGGAAATAATAAGCCGTATGCCGATTTCGATTTCGCTACGAACAAAATCGGTCCGCTTTTCAGTCCAGAACGGCCTGTAAATGAGTCGCCTAACAATACGGGCGCAAAAGTCCTGCCCCCGGCCCAAACCGCCATGATCTGGTATCCCTACGATAAGTCGGTGGAGTTTCCGATGCTGGGTACGGGGTCGCGGAGCGCAATGGCCGGGCCGTTCTATTACGTCAACGACTACAAAAAATCGGACGCGCGGTTTCCGACGTATTACAACAATAAAATGTTCATTTACGAATGGGCGCGAAACTGGGTCAACGTGCTGACATTCAACGAAGCGGGCGATTTGCGGCAGATTGAACCGTTCATGCCAACGACCTTTATTTCCAAACCCATCGACATGAAATTTGGTCGGGATGGCGCCATGTACGTGCTGGCCTACGGAGCCAATTATTTCGCCCGCAACCCCGATTCGCAGTTGCTCCGCATCGAGTATGCCGAAGGAAACCGGCGTCCAATTGCGAAAGTAACGGCATCGAAAACTGTAGGAGCCGCCCCGCTAACGGCAAAATTGTCGGCGAAGGAGTCGTTTGATTATGACCGGGGCGACAAAATTACGTATCTGTGGGAGTCGGGAAATGGACAGAAATCGACAGCCATGGAGCCAGCCTTTACGTATGCGAAACCCGGCGTTTATCGGACGAAACTAACCGTGACGGATGCCGAAGGCCAGAAGGCAACGACTGAATTAGTCCTGAAAGTAGGGAATGAAATGCCGCAGGTCAACGTGGCCATCAAAGGAAACCGCAGTTTTTATTTCGATAAAACGCCATTGCTTTATACGGTTTCTGTGCGCGACAAGGAAGATGGAACCCTGAACAAAGGCATTCAGCCCCGGCAGGTTCGATTCGCCGTCGATTATTTGGACGAAGGCAAAGACCTCGCCCTGCTGACGTCCAACAGCCAGAACGCTGGCGACGTATCGGCCAAATACCTACAGGGCAGAGCGTTACTGAACAATAGTGATTGTAAGGCGTGTCATGGCATGAACGTCAAGTCAATCGGACCAACCTGGATGGACGTAGCGAAACGGTATAAACCCGCCGGTGAAGGGGCCGTGCCGATGCTGGCTCAAAAAGTGATTACGGGCGGCAATGGCAACTGGGGTAAAAACATGATGTCGGCCCACCCGCAGCATACCGAGCAGGAAACCAGCGACATGGTGCGGTATATTCTGTCGCTGGCGGCCGACAGCCCGAAAAGTTTGCCGTTGCAGGGTTCGTATCCGTTAACCCAGCATGAAGGTGGAAAAGAAACCGGCAGTTATGTTATTACGGCAAGCTACACCGACAAAGGCAACCCCGTTACGGGACCGCTTACGGGCCGCACGATGCACCTCCTCCGCAACCCGCGCCTACAGGCCGAGACGTATGAAGTTGGCACGGGCGTGGACCGAAAACATCAGGACGGCAGCGACCAAAGCTGGGTTGGCGACATAAAAGACGGGTCGTTTATCGGCTTCAAAAGCCTTGATCTGACAGGCATTAGCGAAGTCACTTTCAATGCAGCGGCTATGCCCTCGCGCGGGGGACGTATCGAAATCCGTACCGGATCGCCAGCGGGCAAACTTATCGGCACGGCATCCGTAACGCCCGCTGCTGCTCCGTCGGGTGGTGGTCGGAGAGGCCTGGTCTGGCAAACGATTTCGGCACCAATAGCCAACGCCACCGGCCTGAATGATCTCTATTTTGTTTTCCGAAATGACGAGGTTAAAGACAAAAATTTGATGACACTGGACTGGATACTGGTCAAAAAAGGTGGTTCCACGCCCCATGCAATGGGTAATTGATTGCTGATTGATTGTATGATACGTTAAGTCTAAATGAGGTGATTTTGTCATTCCTCTATCATTAACCACAGTATGTTCACAAATTCCCGCTGTTTGCCATTCGTCTGGGCAGGGTTGCTTATCGGTTTATTTCTGGCTGTTCCCATCCAGGCGGCTCCCAAACCCCGATTAATCGACCGGAACGCTACGAAAGAAACCAAAGCCCTCTATCACAATCTGCACAAACTCGCCAAAAAACACATCCTGTTCGGGCATCAGCACGCAACTGAATACGGCCACGGGTGGAGCCGGGATGCCGACCGTTCGGATGTTAAATCGGTGAGTGGGTCGCACCCGGCCGTTATTGGCGTTGATTTCAGTGGACTGTCGGGACGTTCGCCGGAAATGACCGAGCGAGCAAAAGAAACGCTGCGTAAACAGATTGTCGATACGTATGATCGGGGTGGCATTACGACGGTGGCCTGGCATTTCTCCAATCCGGTGACGCCCCAAACGGGGTTCTACTGGAAAGATTCCGTGTCGGCACCGGCGGTTCCCAACCTCATTCCGGGCGGTTCGCACCATGAGCAGTACAAAGCAATTCTGCGAACGGTTGGCAGTCTGGCCGGGTCGGTGCGGGGCAGGGATGGCAAGCTGGCTCCCATGCTTTTTCGGCCTTATCACGAGTTCGACGGTGGCTGGTTCTGGTGGGGAAAGCCGC
>JANPJE010000363.1:0-18008 GCA_031425355.1 Spirosoma sp.
AACGCGACCGACGCCGAATGCCTGACGGCTTTGCATCAGGCAGCCGCCGACACGCTGCTGGCCCGCGCTCCGCAGGGATTGGATACGGTTATTGGTGAGGGTGGCGTGAAAGTGTCCGGGGGCGAAAAACAACGGTTGAGCATTGCCCGCGCGCTGCTCCGCAAACCCGC
Organism: Spirosoma sp.; assembly: GCA_031425355.1. Classification (GTDB taxonomy): domain Bacteria; phylum Bacteroidota; class Bacteroidia; order Cytophagales; family Spirosomataceae; genus Spirosoma. Next base: position 171 of record JANPJE010000363.1, read on the forward strand.
TCTACTCGTGTTCGATGAGGCTACATCGGCACTGGATTCGCTGACCGAAGAAGAGATTGGCCGGACCGTTCGTGAGTTGTCCGGTTCCCGCCGACACATCACGATTCTGATTGCCCACCGATTGAGCACAATCCTTCACGCCGACCGGATTTTCGTGCTGGAGCAGGGCCATGTGGTCGAGCAGGGCCGCCACGCTGAACTGTTGGAACGCAAGGGCCTCTATTACGCCATGTGGCGTCAACAGATTGGGGAGCGCAAAGAGTTGGTGGCGGTGTAAAACAGGCCTGATCCGGATTCTGACCATTATTTCCCGTAGCGTACCGTCACAGGTCTTTTCAAATCTCTGAGAGAATAAGCTTTTTTCCTGCCCAAACGGACGTTTTACGAACCGGACGAGTGAGTGCGCGCTCAGAATTACATTTATAATTCTGGCAGCTCTTGTATAACTGTAATTTCCGTTTTAACTTTGCATTACAAAGTACTTTTCAGCAAGAGATGAACACGCTAACAGAGGGTTATGATAAAACACATGGAAGCAAGGTTAATCCCGGTATCATGGTGACTCCGACTATCAATTCACTAAAGGGACTTCCTGATATGACCGACGGCAGTCTGGCAGGCTATCTGAACGCAATGTGTAATAAGACAAAACGACTTTTAAGCAGATTTTTAAAGATTTTTATCTCAAACGCATTCACAGTTTTTCATGATAATTAATTCATTTCACGAAGCATTTAAGGGCTAATTAATCACACTGGAGAATCTTATATCGAGCAACAGGAAAGACAACTATTTTTCTACTTTTAAAACTAAATCAGGATGACAATGAAAAGTAATCTAACAACACAACCAATTCACCCAGGCTCAGCAGGTAAACGCATGTTGCTGGGCGCAGGGATCGCCTTAATCCTGATCGTAGTCTTCCTGCTTGGGGCAGATGAGCCTAAGCCGGAATGGGGAAAACTATGGATGATTAAACCACTACTTATAGTTCCGTTAGCCGGTGCAGCAGGTGGTCTATTTTATTACCTTGTAGATCACAGGCTTCATCAAGGTGGCTGGAGAAAAGTATTGGCGATTCTACTGGGCCTGATTGGCTACATCATTTCGCTGTGGCTCGGTATTGTTTTGGGATTGGACGGTACGTGGTGGGATTAAATGACCCTGATTGATCAGAATTGACGATTTTAACTAAACAGTTTTAACGCATACACTCATGAAGGACGAAATATTATCCCATTTAGATGACCCCAGGCAACTCGAAAAAATGTATCGAACCAACAAAGCACCGTTTAAGCGAGCGTTCAGTACATTATATCCGGAACTTAAAGGCAACACGCTCGCTGACTTCTGGAACGAACGATTGAATCACGAAAGTGATGAGATTCAGTGGGGCACAGCCACAGAATTGCTATTTGTGATAATTGCTTCGCTGATGGCTGGTGTTATCGCAAAACTGCCGGCATTTTTATCCATAAATGAAGAATTTTTCTACTCCAGAAATATTGGTTTTATTGTTTTCCCGGCGCTGATGGCTTACTATGCCTGGAAGAACAAATTATCAATGGGTAAAATCACGTTTATCATAGGCGCAACCCTCATCGGATTGATTTTTATTAATTTCTTCCCCGATGTTAGAAAGAGCGATACGTTGATTTTATCGAGCATCCATTTAGTCTTATTTCTATGGGCAATATTAGGTTTTGCTTTTGTTGGTGAGACGAGACGAAATGATGAGAAACGGCTCAGCTATTTACGGTATAACGGCGACCTGATTGTCATGACAGGACTGATCCTGATAGCAGGCGGCATTATGACGGCTGTAACCATTAACCTCTTCGATCTGATTGGCTTTAAGATTGAAAAGTACTATTTCGATTATGTTGGCATTTATGGGCTTGCCGCTGCACCAATTGTAGGCACCTACCTCACCCAGACTAATCCGCAATTAGTCGGCAAAGTTTCACCGGTAATTGCTAAAATATTCAGTCCGCTGGTGCTCGTGATGCTGGTAATCTATCTGGTGGCAATAGTTTATTCAGGCAAAGACCCTTACAACGACCGGGATTTTTTGCTGATTTTCAACGCGTTGTTAATTGGCGTGATGGCCATCATTTTCTTTTCCGTCGCGGAAACATCGAAAACATCAAAAAGCCAGATAGAGATATGGGTTCTTTTTCTGCTATCTGTCGTAACTATAGTTGTCAATGGCATTGCCCTGTCTGCTATTTTGTTTAGAATCTCAGAATGGGGAATTACGCCCAACAGGGCTGCGGTCTTGGGTGGCAATATTCTAATTCTTATCAACCTTTTGCTGGTAACCGCGCAACTCTACAAGGTAATTTCTAAAAAGGATAGCCTGATCGAAGTTGGAAAAGCCATGGCATCCTACCTGCCTGTTTACGTCATATGGACGATTATCGTCACCTTTATCTTCCCGTTACTATTCGGATTTAAGTAAAGAAACGAGATCAAAGACACCAAACGTCTGATTCTCAATTCCTTCGTGGTTCATTCGATGGATAAGTCGTACATCGAATGAACCACACCAGCATGAGCATACCTCCGATGAACGGGTGAACCAATTTTCCGCCCTACTGTCTATTATTTTCCACGTTTACAGTTGAACTCCAGTTCAGTGTGTGGCGGAAAATCAGACTTGGTCGGGATGTGGTATTTAAAAATTGACGACGCCCCAAAACGCTTTCTTGGGCTGGTAATTCTGGTCGAACAGCAGTGGATAATCCTTACGGCCCGGTACCGGAAAGTTATCAAGCCAGGACGATTTATCGGATACATTCCAGAACGTAACATTCGTGACAGTACCCTTGTGTTTTCTGAACACATTGAACAGCATTTTGTAATGAGCGGCCTGTTTGTCATTCATATCGGGGGTGTATTCGCTCTTGTCGGTAACCTTCTTTTCCCGCCGTTCATGCTCTTTTGGATAAACCGATACGTCTAATTCGGTAATTTGTACTTTCAATCCCAGGCTGGCAAAGCGGCTAATAGACTCTTCCAGTTCCTGGGCAGTGGGTTCGTAAATAGACCAGTGCCCTTGTAAACCGACGCCCTGAATAGGCACGCCTTTCTCTTTTAACTTTTTGACTAACTGATAAATACGTTCTCTTTTCGAGGCACTTTCCGTATTGTAATCATTGTAGAATAACTCGGCGCCGGGGTCGGCTGCGTGGGCGTATTCAAAGGCTTTTTCGATATAGTCTTCGCCAATGATTTCGAAAAACTTAGAGGGTCGATACATATCATTGCCGCCATCGGGTACCGCTTCGTTCACTACGTCCCAGGCGTAAATCTGGCCTTTATACCGACTGACTACATCGGTAATGTGGCGCTTCATGCGGCTTAACAGCATGTCCCGGCTTACCTGCTTTCCAGTCGAATCAACGAAAAACCAGCGGGGTGTCTGCGTATGCCAGCATAGATTGTGCCCACGCACTTTGATGCCATTCTTCCGGGCAAAGTCGACAATAGCATCCGCATCCTTCCAGAAATAGCGATTCTCCTCGGGGTGGATTGGCCCCATCTTCATGGCATTTTCGGGTGTTACGCTATTGAACTGTCTGACAATCAGTTCAGCTTCCAGTCCTGTCAGATTGCGTGGTGCAACCGCCACGCCAACAGGAAAGTATGCCTGGTAAGCTCCTTTCAGCGTTGGCTCGGCCGCTGGATTGTAAGCGGTCAATCCGGCACTTAACAAGGCTAAGCTGCCAATCAACAGCGTAAAATTAAATGGGGTGTTCAATACCAATCGTGTTTTCATGGGTTTGTAGATTGATTAAGGAAAGAGTCAGTTTATGTAGGCCATCCATCAACGTAGTAAATAGATATCAACGGATCGTTTAACGTCCTCTAGCGTTCGTTCCGGCTTCTTGAAAGGTGCCGGAATCGGCTGTCGCGCAAACGTTTGCAGGTATAAAACCCAGGCATCGCGCCACCAGATGGCTTCTTTTTTTTGAGTAACCAGCCGGGCAGAAACGTCGGCGTAAATCTCCGGATCGACCGCGCTCTTCACCTGTGCCCATTCCTGCTGCATCCAGCGTACCGAGTCAGCGCCGGTGTAAAAATGCGCACAAAGTTCGTCCCAAAGCGTTTTGCCTGTCGTCAATTTTTTGGTCCAGGGTACATGATGAAACCAGAGCAGATAGGGTAACGGGCAGGTTTCCGGGTTGTTCCATTGCTGCTGAACTTCGGGACGATACTGCGCCAGGGCGTTACTGCCCGCTGAGGTCCGGTCGAAACCAAGGCCGATAGAGTCAGCCCGATGGTAGTAAACAGATGTCCAGTCGGGGCGGGAACTTCGGTTTTGCCACGGCTCCGGAGCAAAATGAACGCCCGTCCAGGGCCGCGACAAACCCAGTGGCGTGTTGTAGTTGACGTAAATCTCCCGCGATTTATTCAGCAGATTCACGATGCGTTTACCCACCTGTGGTTCGCGGGTAAGCGTCATCGTTACCCATTCGGCAGCGATTGTTTCGGATGTCAGCGTATGGTCCCACGCCAGCCGCCCGAAGGCATACCAGTTGGCCTGAGCCAGCGGATGGCCCGTCCAGTTACGGCTGGAACCCGTATTGGCTACACCCGCCATTAACGTTTTTGAATAGGTATGCAGGCTACCATCCACCACACGGGCAACCGTAGCGCCTTTCCCGTTCACGTAGGTATCGGCCTCCAGACACTCCTTGAAAATGGGTGCTTCATACACCGCGTGGGTGGCAAATCCGAGGTATTCCTGGGTTAGTTGAAACTCTATGCCCAACGGTGTTTTAGGCATATTGCCAAACAAGGGAGAAAAGGGTTCGCGTGGCTGAAAGTCAATGGGGCCATTTTTCACCTGCACGATCACTTTTTTATCGAACTGACCATCCAGGGGTGTAAACTCGTCGTAGGCTGCTTTAAACCGGTCGGCCTTCGGGTCCGCTTTGTAAACGAAGGCCCGCCAGATAACCACGCCGTCGTAGGGTTTGAGGGCTTCGGCCAGCATATTGGCGCCATCGGCGTGGGTACGGCCATAATCCTGCGGACCAGGTTCGCCTTCAGAATTGGCCTTAACCAGGAACCCGCCAAAATCCGGAATTATCTGGTAGATTTCTTTTGCTTTATCAGCCCACCACTGGCGAACCTGCGGATCGAGCGGGTCGGCGGTTTTGAGTCCGGGCCGCGTTTGGTCGCCCAGCGTTTTGGGAGCCGCGAAATATACAGACAGGTAAATCCGAATGCCGTAGGGCCGAAAAACGGTTGCCAAAGCCGCCACTTTATGCAGGTATTCGGCAGTCATAAACCGGGCGCTGGCATTTACGTTATTGACCACGGTGCCATTAATACCCAGCGATGCATTGGCGCGGGCATAGTCGCGGTAGCGCGGGTCAACCCGTTCGGGCAATTCATACCATTTCCAGAGCGACGACCCGGCATAACCGCGCTCAATGCTCCCATCCACATTATCCCAGTGATTGAGCATCCGATACTGTACCTTCGGATTGCTCGTCAGCGCCAGATTTTCGATAGGCTGCAATGTCTGCATTTGCCGAAGCAGGGCAAATGCTCCGTACAGCACCCCCGCATCGGTTTTGCCGGTGACCAACAGATTGCCCGACTTTCTCGTAATTCGGTAGCCTTCGTTGTTCAGCAATTGGCCGTCGGCGCCGGGGGCAGTCTGTACCGCTAATAGAACACCGCCTTTGCGGTTACCGGCATTGCTGATGATCGGCACCGACTTGCCCAGCAGTCCCTGTAAGCCAAGCTGTAATTCATCGGCTGCCGTTTTCAGGATTGGACTACTTCCGGTCAGGGCAATGAACTGCGCCGACTCGGTGTAGGCCTGCCGTCGGGCTGCGTCATTAATCCGGTCGTATTTCAGCCACAATCGGTAGCCATCGTCGGCGTAGGCAGTACAGGTGAAACAGAGAAGCGCAAGTAGAAATAATCGATTCATGGTGAAAATAAATGCTGTGACACAAAGATGGACAACCGAAGCACAGTGTGACAAATAGATCTATGAAGACTCCACGGGTCTACGCGTCTGCCCATCGGCGGTTTCAGCGGCATACGAACCAGCCACACTACCCCCTGCGAGGTTGTTCCAACCGGCAAAACCAGTGCTGGTAAACTTGTGCAAAACCACAGTTGCCGATCAATTTTATAGGCATTGAGAGAAGTCTCATAATGGAGTTATTGGGAAACAATTGATTGTTGGTTGATACCTACTGGGTGTCATTCCGGAAGTAGGACTTTTACCAGCTCAACAGGGTTTTTATTTCACTGCAGGTATAAAGTTCCAACTAATTTTCACAGTTTCAACCGATTGCATAAAATTTAGTAAAAAAATATACCTTTACGGGTAAAAAGTGCTTTTTTTAGATGAACAGGGTATTTTTACCGTACTATTTAACGGGTTATCGCCCATGACAAACGCTGCCTTAGGGGAAGCCCTAAGTACTTTATCTGATTTTACAAGCAATAGATAAATGAACAGTGTAGACATATGCCTGTAAATCAATTAGTTAATTCACGTGTCTTCTTAGAATTTCCAACAAAGCTTACCAAATAGCAGAATCATTCAACCGATTGCATTGGATAATAGTAGACTACCAGCCTGACTCTTGCAAGATTTGTATTCACTGCCTTTTATATGGAAAAAGAAACCACCATTTATGATATTGCCCGAATCTTAAATCTTTCACCAGCCACCATAAGCAGGGCTTTGAATGACCATCCGGCCATTAACAGCAATACCAAAATCCTGATTTCCAGTAAGGCGAAGGAAATGGGTTATCGCTCCAACATGTTCGCCAGTAACCTGCGCCGTCAACGTACCAACACCATCGGGGTTATTGTTCCCCGATTAGACAGTTCCTTTATGTCGACAGTGCTGTCCGGTATGGAGAAAGTGGCGAATGAAGCCAACTATAACCTGATTATCAGCCAGTCGCTTGAATCCGCTAAAAAAGAGATCGCCAATGCCAAAACGATGTTTAATAGCCGGGTCGATGGATTGCTGGTGTCTTTGGCGTCCGACACGGATAATCTGGACCATTTCGGTACGTTTTTCCGCAAAGGCCTGCCCTTGATCCTCTTTGACCGGGTGTTGCCCCAAAAAAACTGCACCAGTATCGTTATCGACAACCTGAAAGCGGGCTACGACGCCACTGCCCACTTACTTGAACAGGGTTGCCGACGAATCATGCATATCACGGGTAATACCAAACGAAACGTATATGCTGATCGCCTGAAAGGGTATAAACTGGCCCTGACTGACCATTGTCTACCAGTAGACGACGAGTTGGTCCGAATGACGAACCTGACCCGGCAGGATGGCCTCGACGCGGCCGCCCACATCCGGCAGATGGCTGCGCCACCGGATGGCCTTTTTGTTGCCAGTGATTTCTGCGCGGTGAGTTGCATGGGCGCGTTAAAGCAAAGCGGTTTTTCTATTCCGAACGACATTGCTGTGGTGGGTTTCAATAATGATCCTGTTTCGCAGGTGATCGAGCCTAATCTGACGACAATCCACTATCCCGGTCAAGAGATGGGCGAGATCGCGGCCCAGAGTTTAATCAATCACCTGAATGGTTTGCTGCGGATTAACACCACGAATACCATTCTTTTGAACTATGAATTAATTGTCCGCGCGTCGTCCCGGAAAGTCTAATCCATGCTGAAAACGATGCCTGTCATCCTCTTATCCTGTTTGCCTATCCGGTCACGAACCCTGCTTATCGGGGTATTCTTCTTCCTGTATCAGGCGGCTCTTTGTGCGGTACGGCTCCCCCGTCTGGTGAGTGACGGAATGGTTTTGCAACGGGATGTTCCGGTAAACGTGTGGGGATGGGCCAGCCCCAACGAAAGCGTACGTATTACCCTGAACGGCCAAACCAGTGCGACCATCGCCGGTCAGGATGGCAAATGGAAGGCCCAGTTACCTGTTATGAAAGCCGGTGGACCTTTTCAGATGCATATTCAGGGAAGCAATGAGCTGATACTGAATGATATTATGATCGGTGACGTATGGCTGTGCTCAGGGCAATCGAACATGGTGCTGCCCATGGAGCGGGTTAAGGAACGGTACGGGGCTGTAATAGCCGCAGCAACGAATCCAGCGATACGGCACTTTTTCCTGCCGACCCGCTACACGTTTCAGGGACCTTTAGAGGACGTACCACCCGGACGCTGGGAGTCGGCCACTCCGCAAACGGTAATGCGCTTTTCGGCAGTGGGGTATTTTTTTGCCAGGGACCTTTACGCGAAATATCAGGTACCCATTGGCCTGATTAATGCCAGTGTGGGTGGCACTCCGGCCGAAGCCTGGTTGAGTGCGGAGGCTCTGAAAGCGTTTCCTGCGCACGAAGCAACAGCGAAAAAACTAACCGATAGTACCTACGTAAAGGGTATTCAACAAAACGAAAATAAAGCCATCCGATCCTGGTACAACCAGCTTCACCGGCGGGATGAAGGGTGGAAGGATTACAAAAACTGGACCGACCCCAGCTACGATGCATCGGCATGGCCAACGATGCAACTGCCTGGTTTCTGGGAAGATGCGGGCGTACCACGCGGCAACGGTGTGGTGTGGTTCCGAAAAGAAATCGACGTTCCCGTTGCCATGACCAATCAACCCGCCAAACTATTTCTGGGCCGGATAGTCGATGCCGATTCGGTATTTATCAATGGGTTATTTGCCGGAACAACGGGCTACCAGTACCCGCCCCGGCGGTATGATCTGCCGGCCAACCTATTGAAGGCTGGACAAAACACACTGGTCATTCGGGTGATCAATACAAATGGCAAAGGCGGCTTTATACCCGACAAACCGTACCAGTTAACGGCGGGGGGACAGACTATCGACCTCAAGGGTTCCTGGCACTATCGGGTGGGTGCTATGGCGGAGCCATTACCCGGCACTACGTTCTTTCAGTATAAGCCGGGCGGCCTGTTCAATGGTATGATTGCGCCCTTGGTCAATTGTTCCATAAAAGGAGTTATCTGGTATCAGGGCGAAGCCAATACGGGTAATGCCGGTGAATATGGGCAACTTCTGCCAGCCTTAATTGCCGACTGGCGACTCCATTGGCAGCAAACAGGAGCCGCTACCGGCAATTTCCCCTTTCTGTACGTTCAATTAGCCAACTATCTGCCGGTCAACGAACAGCCTGCCGAAAGCCAATGGGCAGAATTACGGGATTCTCAGCGAAAAACGCTTTCCGTTTCCAATACAGCCATGGCCGTTAGTATTGACGCAGGCGAGTGGAACGACATTCACCCGCTCAATAAAGAAACGGTAGGTAAACGACTGGCGTTGACGGCTGAAAAAGTCGCTTATGGCAACCGGAACGTAGTGCATTCGGGTCCCCTCTATCAATCCATGAAACGGGAAGGCAATAAAATCATACTCACCTTTTCCAGCATCGGTAGCGGCCTGATGGTCAACGGCGGGGGCGAACTGAAGCAGTTTGCTATTGCCGGGGCCGACAAAAAATTCGTTTGGGCAACGGCTAAGCTTAACGGTAATCAGGTCGTTGTCTGGAGCGATCAGGTGGCCGACCCAGTTACTGTGCGCTACGCCTGGGCCAACAATCCTCTGGGAGCCAATTTATATAACCGGGAAGGCTTGCCAGCCTCTCCGTTTTCGACTGACCAATAACAAATTCTCTGAACGTATTAAAGCTTATTCCTCTTCACTGAACAGTTCTTCTCAAATGAAAAAGCCAATTTATATGCTGCTGGTACTGCTTGGGTTGGGCAGTCTGCATACCAGGGCGCAGAATTTGCCCCAGGACTCCGCACGCCGGGCCTTTATGGCGGTTCAGGAAGTTATTCAAAAGCTATCGGCAGAAGACCATAAGCGAATGATGGACCAACTGAATATAACGGCATTGCGTCCCGGCCCGTCGGGGAATCCGAGTGCGCCAAATGCTGCCAACGTCGATGAATCGCAGGCCACGCCCTACACCCGTTTACCCGACCCATTGACCCTGAAGAATGGTAGAAAAGTAACCACAGCTTCAATGTGGTGGAACGACCGGCGCCCTGAAATCGTCGAAGATTTTGACCGGGAAATCTACGGACGCCTACCCGGTAACGTACCAAAAGTAAGCTGGACAGTGGTCAGTGAAACGAAAGAGATGAACGGTGATTTTCCGGTTGTCACGAAAAATCTGGTAGGCCACGTAGACAACTCTTCCTATCCGGCCATCAGTGTCGATATAGAACTGACGCTCACTACGCCTGCCAATGTAACCAGTGCGGTGCCCGTGATGATGAGCTATGGCTTCCGGTTTCCTGCCGGTTTCCGAATGCCAACGACAGCGACGTCGGGGACGGCTACAGCCGCCAGGCCGGAACCCACCTGGCAACAGCAGCTACTGGCTAAAGGCTGGGGCTACGCAATTCTTTATCCAACCAGCTATCAGGCCGACAATGGCGCCGGTCTGACAAAAGGAATCATTGGTCTGGTGAACAAAGGGCAGCCGCGCAAACCCGACGACTGGGGCGCTCTCAGAGCCTGGGCCTGGGGAGCCAGCCGCGCCATGGATTACTTCGAAACGGATAAAGCCGTGAATGCCAAAAAAGTGGGTATCGAGGGCCTGTCACGTTATGGTAAGGCCGCTATTGTGACGATGGCCTACGAACCCCGGTTAGCGATTGCATTCGTTGGTTCGTCGGGCGAGGGTGGCGTCAAGATTCACCGGCGTAAATTTGGCGAGCAGGTCGAGAATGTAGCTTCCTCGGCTGAATATCACTGGATGGCGGGAAATTTCATAAAATACGCCGGACCTTTGACGCCCAATGATTTACCCGTGGATGCCCATGAACTGGTGGCCTTATGTGCGCCCCGGCCGGTCTTTATCAGTTCGGGTTCGCCCAAAGTAGAAGGCAACTGGGTCGATGCGAAAGGGATGTTTCTGGGTGGCGCTCATGCCGGACCCGTCTACAAACTCTTAGGCCGGAAAGACCTGGGTACGATGGAATTTCCACCCATCGAGACAGCCTTAGTTGACGGCGATATTGCTTTCCGTCAGCATAGCGGGGGGCACATAACCGGACCGAACTGGCCAACGTTCCTTTTGTTTGCTGACCGCTATTTTAACTAACTTCACTGATTTAGTGGCCTGATCGGTTACGCGATAGACCACTTGGTCATCAATAGTAAAAACGCAGCCAGTCAGGCTTCATTACTAAAATAATCTGACCTTCCTATGTTACGTTATCTAATCGGTACGGCCTTCGTTGCCGTATTCTTACTCAGCAGCTTTCTGATTGACCGACAGCCTGCTGCTAATACAGGCCGGGCAAAAACGGCCCGCGAGAATTACCAAGCGTATTGCTCCTCCTGTCATGGCGAAAAAGTCGAAGCCTTTGTTGACCGCAAATGGAAACATGGCAACGCCAAGTCTGACCTGATCAAAAGCATTTCGGAAGGCTATCCCGATTTGAGTATGCCTGCCTGGAAAGCAACGCTGAGCGCGACCGAAATCGACGCAATGGCCGACCTGATTCTGGAAAGTCTGAAAAATGTTGACCAGTATAAATTTGCCAGCAAACCAACATCCAACGTTTTTTCGTCTGAGGGACAGACGGTTACCTTAGACACCGTTGTTGCCGGACTTGGCTCGCCTTGGGGTCTGGCGTTCCTGCCCGATGGAAACATGCTCGTTACTGACCGCTCCGGCGATATTTATCAGGTGGATAAATCCCGGCAGAAAACCAAAATTTCGGGTGGACCAACGCCACTCGTCGAAGGGCAGGGCGGTTTACTGGACGTAGCACTACACCCGGATTTCGCAAAAAACCAGCTTGTCTATTTCTCGTTTTCCGCATCCAAAATGGAAGGCGATCAGAAACTCTCGACCACGGCGGTTATGCGGGCGAAACTGTCGGGCAATGCGCTGACTGACCAGAAAATTATTTTCGAGGCACTCCCCTACGCCAAAACCCGCCACCATTACGGCTCCCGGCTGGCGTTCGACAAGCAAGGCTACCTATTCGTATCGGTAGGCGACCGGGGCAGCGAAAAAGAAAATCCGCAGTCGTTGGATCGCGACGCGGGCAAAATTCACCGTCTGCACGACGATGGCCGGATTCCGGCAGACAATCCGTTTGTAAAGGCGAAGAACGGCCACCCATCGGTTTATTCCTACGGCCATCGTAACCCGCAGGGCATGACCCGGCACCCAACTACGGGGGCAATCTGGACGCACGAACACGGTCCGCGCGGGGGCGATGAACTGAACATCATCAAGAAAGGCAGTAACTACGGCTGGCCGGTCATTTGCTACGGCATCAATTACGATGGCAAACCGATTACTAACCTGACCGCCAAAGAAGGCATGGAACAGCCGCTTACGTACTGGCTCCCGTCCATCGGGCCGTCGGGTATGGCGTTTGTCGAAGGCACCAAATACCCCGGCTGGAAAGACAACTTACTCATCGGCTCCCTGCGGTTTCAATACCTGAACCGGGTGGTCATGAACGGCAGCAACGTAGTGAAACAGGAGAATTTACTAAAAAACATCGGTCGTGTCCGAAACGTGGAAACGGGTCCCGATGGCTATATTTACGTATCGGTTGAAGACCCCGGCTACGTATTCAGGCTGATGCCGGTAAGTCAGTAGCGCAGAGTTAGTTAATCGTCCGGATGCGTTTAATTTAACCGTAAAATAAGGGTATAAAATGGCCCCATTTTATGCGAAAAGTTGTGTTTTTTTTGTTCTTATTATAGAACGTAAACAACTTTTTAAACTCAATATGGAGTCGATCAACTTGTCTCAAACAACCCTTCCCGGACCCGCTCGTGCTACCCGTCGCAAGGTGGATGGAGCCGTCACAGCGGCCACTCTGATTCAGATGGCCAGCGAGATTCTGTCGGCCTCTCCTACCCTTCGTCATAAGCTCAATATAACCCTGACGGATTTAGCTGCGGCTGAAAAAGTGCGCCGGGAGTTAATAAAAAAGCCCGCTTTGCGACACTAAGTCGTTTTGCGATAGTCTTGATAAGCCCCGGCAATGGCTGGGGTTTTTCTTTTCTCCGTTACGTTTTTATCGAGGCTCGATGGGGTAAATAAACACAAGCTTCGTACGTGGATTATTGTAATTTGCTGCTATGAAAACCTGCGCTAACCGCCTTTTGCTGCCGCTTCTGCTACTAACCGCAGTTGGTTGTGGCAATGACCCATTAGACAAAAAATACCGCACCCAAACCATGTGGTACGACATACGGGTAGGATCGAGCGTAAAAAACGACTCGATCAATCATGAACTCTGCCGGTTGGCCGCTCTGGAAAACACCGCTCAGGGGGTTAAGAACGAACAGTTTACGTATCAGGAACTAATTGATCAAGGCTATACGCTGCTGGGCAAAACGCACCCGGAGGCTTATGTAGACAGCGTCCGGCAAGTATATGATAAGCCGTAAATGACGTTAAGAGTCGGACCGAAGCAGCCGTTCTATTTCAATGGCCCTCGCCTGTAATCGACTCAGCGTTGCCTGCCGATCTGCGGTTGGGTTCGGCTGCTCCCCTTCGGTTGGCGAAAAATAAATCAGGTCAGCCTCGCTTTCGCCGTGCGCCAGGTTAGACGCGTCAGTTTCGGCCTGTGTCTGCGGATTGGGATAAACCGGCAGCTCATCGGCAAAGACTTTAATTGACGCGTACAGGGTTGTTATCGTTTCGTTATCGGCGGTGGAGTCTAATGTTAAAAATTCGCTGATTGCCTGGTATATGTCCTGCTTGACGGTTTCGTTGTCCATAACTTTTACGTGAGGAATACAAGATTAGTCATCCCTTTTGTGTTAACACGAAACAGCCGTTCATGGTTGGAAGCTTCTCGCGATAAACGTGGAAGTGCAGCCAAATACGTTTTCCTTTGCCTGACTTCGGTTAAGTGGTTTTTTTTGTAAGAGAGTAGATTAGTTGTAAAAAAGCGAACAATGAAAACATGTTTTTTTGTCTGCCGTTTTCGCTACGTGTAACTTAGCTGCCAAATAATAGGTAAATTTTGGTCGATTGAATTGCCGGTACCATTATTGCACCCGTGCATCTTATTTAGCGTATGATATGGTTCTTTCCCTGACGACGATTGACAACCGAAACGAGTACCGGGACTTCTGCTGGTGGTTTGAGCGATTAGAGACAACTTTCGATGTGATAAATTCCATCTCTTCCAGAGGTGATCAGATTATCAGCGTCAAGGTTATCGATAACGAACACTCCGTCTCGTTGCCAATCGAGGCCTTTGATGGAATTCCGTGTTCGCGCATCGTTCGGCAGTTAGAAGACGAATGGAAGCAGGTTTTAATCCAGCCAGTCAATTTGCGGTCGCTTAGTCACCAAAGACTGATTGCGCTGACCCGGGAGCAGATTAAGAGCCAGCATACCCGTATTGCTCAGCTTACCGCTGCTATCGAACAACTTGAGCTATGGCGCCAGGATGTTTTGAGTAGTACGTTTACCGAAACCCACCAGATGAATGTACTTAGCCGCACGCAAATGAGTGTCCAGATGTATCAGCAGCATTTAGCTAATGCACAGGACCGGCTTCGTGAGCTACTAAAGCGGCTACTTACTTTGCAGAGCCAGCCGGTAAATCATCTACTCTCCGAAAGCTGATTGGGGGCAGGGTAACCGTTTTGAGCCAATAGAGCCGCAGCGTTTTCAGATAGGCGATCCAACCAGCGACTAAATTGGGTTTGACGGTAAACGAGGTAGCCCCAATCGAATAGGCCGTCTTAATGTTCTGATCTGAATCGACTGCCGTAAGCATAATAACAGGTAGGAGCCGAATATTGGGATAGGTTTGCAGGTGCGTGAGTAGTTCTAATCCGTTGACTCCATCGCCTAAGTAGATATCCAATAGAATTAGTTTTGGCCCTGACCCGTGCAGACCGTCGAGGTAGGTAATGGCCTCGGTGGTGTTGTAGACCTGCGTAAAGACGGCTTCCGGAAACCCACTCGACGAAGCCATCTTCAGGATATGAAGTAAATCAGGATCATCGTCTACAATTAGAATGGGGAATTGGTTTTTCATAGGTACGGAAGGTTCTGGCGCAATTTAACCGTTTTCAACCTATATCCAACCCTCAAATGCACGAATCAATCATTCTACATAAGTCAACCGACCGCGACAGGCAACGGGCATATACTCATTCTGAATCAGCTCATTAACGTGAAATCAGGATTCGATACGTTCAATAACAACCGCGTATCCCTGTCCCACGCCTACACACATGGTTGCCAATCCATACCGCTTGTTTTGATGACGCAGTTCCAGCGCCAGTGTTTGAATTAGCCGGGTTCCGGACATTCCCAGCGGATGGCCAAAAGCGATGGCTCCACCGTTCGGGTTGATGCGAGGGTCGTTATCGGCCATACCGAGTTGCCGGATGCAGGCCAGCGACTGAGCCGCGAAGGCTTCGTTGAGTTCAATCACGTCGATGTCGTCCAGCCGCAGCCCGGCTTTTTGCAGCACTTTTTGCGTGGCCGGGACCGGGCCGATCCCCATGATACGCGGTTCTACACCGACGACGGCTGAGGCTACAATCCTTGCTTTGGGGCTTAACTGGTACCGATTCATGGTGGATGCCGAAGCGATCAGCATGGCAGCAGCCCCGTCATTCAAGCCTGCGGAGTTGCCCGCTGTCACGCTCCCCTCTTTTTTGAAGGCCGGTTTCAAACTGGCCAGTACGTCCAGCGACGTTTGCGGCTTTACGAATTCGTCGGTGTCAAAAACCAGAACAGGTCCTTTCTTCGCCGGAATTTCTACGCCCATAATCTCCTCCGCCAATCGACCCGATTGCTGCGCTTTTGTGGCTTTCTGCTGAGAATTATAGGCAAATAAATCCTGGTCTTCGCGGCTGATGTGGTACAGTTCAGCCAGATTCTCAGCCGTTATGCCCATCGCATCCGTGCCATACAGGTCCTGCATTTTAGGGTTGATAAAGCGCCACCCAAAGCTGGAATCGAACAATTGAACATCGCTGCCGAACGGTTTGGCGGATTTAGACATCACCCAGGGGCCACGGGTCATGTGTTCCATACCACCGGCAATAAATACGTCACCATCACCCGCTTTGATAGCTCGATTGGCATGAATAATGGCCGACATACCCGATGCACACAGCCGGTTGACCGTTTCGCCCGGCACCGAGGGGGGCAGACCGGCCAGTAACAGCGCCATACGCGCTACGTTCCGGTTGTCTTCACCCGCCTGATTGTGGCATCCCAGCATCACATCGTCGATGGCGTCGGGCGGCAGCGAGGGGTTTCGTTTGAGTAATTCGCGAATAGGCAGCGCGGCCAGGTCGTCGGCCCGCACACCCGAAAGGCGGCCCCCGAAATTACCAATTGGCGTGCGGATGGCGTCAATAATATAGGCTTCGTTCATAGGTAATTGGTTGAATGGATAATTGGATAAATGGTTGATTAGTTGATTCCCGGTTATCTATTCAACCAATCATTCAATTAACCAATAACAAATGTTGCACTCGTCTTGACCTGTACTTCTCCCAGTGTAGCCCCCGGCATAAGTTCGAGCAGGGTTAACTGACCGTCGGGATACCCGAACACGGCTAAATCCGTGATGATCATATCCACAACGCCCGTTGCCGTCAGCGGCAGGCTGCACTCCGCGACAATCTTGGGGGAGCCGTCTGGATTAACGTGCGTCATCGTAATGATCAGCCGTTTGGCACCCTTCGCTAAATCCATCGCTCCCCCAACGCCCAACAAGGGTTTTCCCGGTATGGCCCAGTTCGCTAAGTTGGCCCCTTCGTCCACTTCCAGGCCGCCCATAATCGCTACGTCGACATGCCCGCCCCGAATCATGGCAAACGAATCGGCACTGTCGAAATAGCTGCTACCCAGCAAGGCCGTAACCGGAATTTTTCCGGCATTGACCGGATAATTCATCGCTCCCCCGCCATCAGCCGGAACAGGACCAACGCCCAGCATACCATTCTCGGTGTGCAGAATGATGCCATGTTCATCCGAAATCAGGTCGGCAACTAAAGTCGGAATACCGATACCCAGATTGACGACATCGCCTTTTTTCAATTCGGCCAATGCCCGCCGGGCCATATTCATCCGAACCTCGTCTACTTTTTTGGAACTCGATACAGAAGCCGAACTGCCCAGATCGTCAAGCGTCAGGGTAGCCTGAACCAAATAATCGACGAAGCAACCGGGCGTGTGCACCGCTTCCGGCGCAATTTGGCCGACAGGTACAATTTCTTCGACTTCGGCAATAACGGTATCCGCGGCCGTAGCCATGGCCTTGTTAAAGTTATTTTCGGTCATCCGGTATTGCAGGTTGCCCGCCGTATCGGCTCGCCAGGCCCGTATAAAAGCCACATTTCCCCGGATGCTTTTGATGAATACGTGCTCAACGCCGTCAATCTCCTTTGTTTCCCGCCCCTGAGCCAGTGGCGTGCCAACCGATGTGGGCGTGTAAAAACCACCAATACCGGCCCCGCCCGCCCGAATCGCTTCGGCAAGTGTACCCTGCGGCAAAAGTTCATAATCGACCTGCCCGCTTTGAGCAGCTTTCACCGCATCGGGATTGGACGTGAAGAACGAGCCGATCATTTTTTTGATTTGCCCGTTTCGCAACAGACGTCCCCCGCCGAGGCCCATTTCGCCGGTATTATTGCCCACAAAGGTGAGGTTTTTGGTGCCAATTTCGGCCAGCGCGTGCATGAGATGTACGGGATTGCCGGTCATGCCGAAGCCGCCCTGCAAAAGCGTATCGCCATCTTTAACAAGCGCAGCGGCTTCATTTACAGTAAGTTGGGGTACTATTTTCATTCGATGATCAATAATGTAGGCCTTC
>JANPJE010000364.1:0-3397 GCA_031425355.1 Spirosoma sp.
TGATTCATCAGTATGATACAACGCAGGACGTTAACCTGTCGCAGCGGAAATTTGTCACGCAGGTACGGTTTTTCCGGCGGATGGTGTCCATTGGCGTCATTATCGTTGGTGCGTCGCTTTTGCTCATTACGTTTCAGGGAAGCCGAAAAGTTGGGTTGAGCGTATTGACATCAGCCGGAGTGGTATCGGTTTTAATTGGTTTTGCGGCTCAGAAAACGTTGGCCAATCTGATGGCCGGTATTCAGATTGCTTTCAATCAGCAAATTCGGTTAGACGATGCCGTGGTCGTTGAAAAGGAGTGGGGACGCGTGGAGGAGATCAATCTGACGAGCGTAATTGTGCGGCTCTGGGACCGTAGGCGGCTTATTTTGCCGATCACGTATTTTGTCGAAACGCCCTTCGAGAACTGGACCCGCTCTGATGCTTCTATTACCGGTTCTATTCTTTTATACCTTGATTACAATACACCAATAGAAAAAATCCGTGAGAAAGGCCGCGAATTTGCCGAAGCCGATCCGCTCTGGAATGGCGATGTATTTGTTGTGCAAGTAACGGATACACAGCCGACCTGCATTGTTGTTCGGGTGCTGGTATCGGCTCAGGACGCGCCTTCTGCTTTTGATTTGCGCTGTCACATTCGCGAGAAGCTCATCAACTTCCTTCGCGATGAATATCCGCAAAGCCTGCCCCAAACGCGCCTGATGCTGGCTGAGGAATTGACAGGTAAAGAAGGTGACATACTGTAATAAAAAAGGTGGTGTCAGTTTGAGAAACTGACACCACCTTTTTACTCTTCCCAGCCAAATGACCGCTCAATAGCTTTTTGCCAGCCGCGCATCAATTTTGCTCGCTGAACGCTGTCCATGCCGGACTCGTACGTTTTGGCGACGCCCCAATTCTGTCGTAAATCGTCTAAATTCTGCCAGTAACCAACGGCAAGCCCGGCAGCGTAAGCCGCGCCGAGAGCCGTGGTTTCGGTCATGCGCGGACAAACAACGGGGCCATTCAGTACGTCGGCCTGAAACTGCATGAGCAACGAATTAACGACCATACCGCCGTCGACCCGCAGCGATTTGAGTGATACACCCGCGTCCTGCTCCATTGCACGAACGACGTCAACTGTCTGATAGGCAGTGGCTTCCAGAACCGCCCGCGCCAGATGCCCTTTTGTGACAAAACGCGTCAGTCCGGCAATGACGCCCCGCGCGTCGGCTTTCCAGTGGGGTGCATACAGACCCGAAAACGCGGGTACAAAATACGCTCCGCCATTGTCGTCGACCGAGCGGGCGAGTGATTCGATTTCGGTACTTTTCTTGATGATGCCGAGGTTGTCGCGTACCCATTGAACCAGTGCCCCGGCAATGGCCACACTGCCTTCGAGCGCGTAGTGAACCGGCTCATTCTGAAACTGATACGCTACTGTCGTGAGCAATCCGCAGGTTGACGCCCGTAGTTCGGTACCGGTGTTCATCAGCAAAAAGCAGCCCGTTCCGTACGTGTTTTTTGCCTGACCCGGTTCGTAGCACGTTTGGCCGACCAATGCCGCCTGCTGGTCGCCGAGGATGCCCGCAATGGGAACGCCCGGCAACACTTCTGAGGTTACTGTTCCATACACTTCGCTGCTGGGCCGGATTTGGGGAAGCATCGCGCGGGGAACCGTGAAATCATGGAGCAGTGAATCGTCCCAGGCAAGGGTTTGCAGATTCATAAGCTGTGTCCGACTGGCGTTTGTTACGTCGGTCAGGTGCAGG
This sequence comes from Spirosoma sp., assembly GCA_031425355.1. Taxonomy (GTDB): domain Bacteria; phylum Bacteroidota; class Bacteroidia; order Cytophagales; family Spirosomataceae; genus Spirosoma. The sequence continues at coordinate 1,752 of JANPJE010000364.1, forward strand.
CCGCCATTCGTTCCGCCGGTTAGATTCCAGACCACAAACGAATCCATATTCCCGAAGATCGCGTCGCCCCGTTCGGCATCGTCCCGCAGGCCCGGTACGTTGTCTAACAGCCACTTAAGTTTCAATCCGCTGAAATACGTTGCCAACGGTAAGCCGGTTTGCGGACGAAAACGATCCTGCCCGTGCCCATCTGCGGAGAACTCAATCACGAGGTCGGCAGTACGCATGTCTTGCCAGACAATAGCATTGTAATAAGGCTTTCCCGTTCGGCGATTCCAGACAACGGTCGTTTCGCGCTGGTTAGTAATACCAACCGCCACGATATCGTGTACAGATAATTTTCCTTTGATACGTGCTAACGCAATGACTTCGAGCGTATTGCGCCAGATCTCTTCGGGATCGTGCTCTACCCAGCCCGGTTGCGGATAAATCTGTTTATGTTCTTTTTGGGCCAGCGAAACGATCTGACCCTGCCGGTCGAACACGATGCAGCGGGTGCTGGTGGTTCCCTGGTCAATGGCGGCTACGTATTTAGGCATGGGAATAGGGAATCAAACGATTGTTGAATTTGAGAAGCGAATTACAGCGCGTACCACCGAATCAGCAGGCCGCCGATAACGGCTCCGACCAGCGGCCCCAGAACAGGTATCCAGGCGTAACGCCAGTCCGACGAGCCTTTACCCGGAATGGGCAACAGCGCGTGAGCCAGACGCGGGCTGAAATCGCGGGCCGGACTCATGGCGTAGCCAGTTGTGCCGCCCAGTGACAGACCGATACTCCAGACCAGAATGCCCACTAAATAAGGCCCAACACCGATAGCCAGTTCGCCGAGGTTTTTGGATGAAATACCCGATAAGCCAAGAATCAGGACCATCGTTGCCAGCATTTCGCTCAGGAAATTCGGCCCCGCCTTCCGGATGGCCGGACCGGTGGCGAAGCAGGCCAATTTATCGAATGGGTCGGGGGTAGCAGCCCAATGGGGCAGGTATTGGAGCCACACTAAAATGGCTCCCAGAAAAGCTCCGATGAGTTGGGCCGTGATATACGGAGCCATGTGGCTGAAATCGTTGGTGGCTACGGCAAAAGCAACCGTTACTGCCGGATTCAGGTGAGCATCTGAACTCCCAAATGCTTTGGCAACGAAAATACCCATCATGACGGCAAATGCCCAACCGGCGGTAATAACAATCCAGCCGGCGCTTTCACCTTTGGTTTTCTTCAGTACCACATTTGCGACAACGCCATTCCCCAAAAGGATCAACACCATCGTACCAATTAATTCGCCAAGGAAAGGAGAGGTTTGCATGAAATCAATCGAAAATCGGTAAGGCCGCAAGGCGTAAATACTCGTTACCGACGTATCAACACCTCACGACTCTTACTGGCCTGGTTCAAGGTTTAGGAATAGTTTGTGCGAATTAAGTCATATTTTTGTCCCTATTCCAACTGTAGAAACAGAATCTCGGATAAAAGATCCGAATCTGGTCGTCTTTCAACGCGTTCTTCCCCTCACGTACCCGTTTATCGCGCGGGCAATCCGGTCACTTGGTACAAATGAAAAGCATTCTCTTTGAACAGACTGGTAAGCCCAGCGACATTCTGAAAACCACGGACTTACCCATGCCCGAACCGGGTCCGAATGAAGT
>JANPJE010000365.1:0-2881 GCA_031425355.1 Spirosoma sp.
CCTTTGTAGCTCGCCCCCATTGCCTGCCCGGCATCTTCAACCAACACTAAGTTATGTTCGTCAATAACGGCCATAATGTCGTCCATATCAGCCATCTGCCCGCACATATGCACCAGACAAATGCCCTTTGTGCGGGGCGTAATGGCCCGGCGAATTCCCTCCGCACTCAGGCAGAGTGTATCGTCGATGTCGGCGAAAACGGGCAATGCACCCACCATCAGCACCGCTTCGATGGTGGCGATGTAGGTAAACGGCGGCACGATAACTTCGTCGCCCGCACCAATGCCAGCGGCTACCATAGCACACAAAGCCGCCGTCGAACCGCTCGACACGGCATGTGCGTATTTGGCCCCAACTAATTGGGCAACCTCAGCCTCAAACTCGCGGGCTTTGTAAATATTGTTACGCTGCGCTTCGTGATTATACCGAAACAGGATGCCGGTTTCGAGCACATCGTTGATCTCGTTGCGCTCATCAGCTCCAAAAAATTCCATTCCTGGCATGACGTTGTCTTTTTAAGGGCTGAGATACAGATCGGACCGCCGTCCCAGCTTTCATAGTTACAAAAGTACAGCTTTTCGGTTTAGTACGGAATCCGTTTTCCCAACGTGACCCACTCCTGAAAAACCGCGTTCGCTTCGTCGCGCAAACGTTGCTGCATCGGAATGTGACGCTGCTCGCGGGGTTTGTCGAGTTCTTCATAAATAAACTGATCGTCGAAACCGGCACCAGCCGCGTCAGAATGGAATGCGCCATAAACAATTCGGCTGGGACGCGCCCAGTAAATGGCTCCCAGACACATGGGGCAGGGTTCGCAGGAGGCATAAAGTGTGCAGCCGTCCAATTGAAACGTACCGAGATTCGTGCAGGCATCGCGGATAGCAACCACCTCGGCGTGTGCTGTTGGGTCGTTTGTGGATGTGACCATGTTACACCCCCGCCCAATGATTTCGCCATCGCGCACAATGACCGATCCAAACGGGCCGCCCTGTCCGGTGGTCATGCCTTCGCGGGCTAACTGGATAGCCTCACGCATAAAAACGTCATCCTGATTTGTCATACTGAAGTAATCATTGGTTAACTGGTCAATTGGTCAATTGGTTGTCGTGCATAGTGATTGATGAACAATCAACTAATTACCCAATTAACTAATAAACCAATCAAAGGGTAGCCATGTAGCGTGTAACAGCCGATTGCGCTGCGCTGTTTTTCTGCAAGGTAGACGGAGAGAATGTATCGCGCAATGATTCGTAGAATGCCATAGCCTCCGAAAGGCTTTGCAAGAGACCGGACCGGTCAGGTGTTGACAGGGTTGCCTGGAGCCGACTCAAATCCACCGCATCAAAGGTCGTTTCGGCCCGGCGAACTCCTCTTGGCATGCCGTTGTTTTTGAGATGTAACAGCGGACCGAGCACCGTACTGCGTATAAAAGCCATAAAATCAACCGCTTCCATGTACTCACCGCGACCGACCTTAAGTGCTGCGTAGTGCATCCAAACCCAGAAACGGTCTTCTGTCCACTGGAAATCGAACGGGGGATACTGCGCCATTGACTGCTGCATGATGGCGCTTAACAGACCATCCCGCTCCCACAGAACAACCGGATTTTCGACACGTTGGTAAAACTCAACAGGCGTCAGAAATTTCAGATCGACATGCAGTAGCGGAGACTCATACAGTGCAATCAACAGCCGGGTTTCGCCCACATGGTCGCCCCGAAACGATCCCAGTAACGTACCGAAACGAGCGGCATATTCGCGCATTCGGTTCACGTCCGGGGCTATCTGCCGGGTGGTGACGAGTACTAAATCAAGGTCGGACCAGGCATCCATCTCGCACGATGCCCAGGAGCCGCCAACCGCTAAACCGACTGCCTCGGCATCTTGCCGGATCTGTTCAATAGCCTTGTCGATAAATGATTGAAAGGGTTGTGCGTGGTGGTGCATTGTTTCGTTGCGCCATGCGGTTGGTAAATTAGTACGGAACCGTCCTACGCGCTCATTAGTTCACGTTCTACTACCGAATAGGCAACACAAATCCCAGTCCGTCGGGCGTTGCAGAGAGCAGAAGTTTCTCTTGTTTGTCGCCCCGATTTTTGAAAATGAAGTAGTTGGCCAGATCAAAAGCCAGCAGGAAACCGCCCTGAACCATGACGGATTTTCCGTAACCACGTAGTTGATCGGCCTTGTCCGGGTGGTTATTCGCCAATCCAGGCCGGGCCCGCTCGCGCAGATACGCTCCGCCCACTACATAGGCTACATCTAAACCGGCGTTGACTAATAGAATCTGCTTCATGTTCTCGTGTTGCCGAACCGCATCAGCCAGGGTTTCACCGTTGGCGTTTCGGTTACGCGAACCCAGCAAACCCGCTCCGGCAATGCCCAGATTGAACAGGTTCCAATACACATTCATTTTATGAAACTGCTTCGTTTCGCCCGTTGTCTGTCCAGCCGCAATACTACCCACGGCGATGTTGGCGAGCGCGAAACTACCCAACGTCAACCCAAGCGTTTTCTGATGACGGATGCGTTGCTCAGTAAATTCGCGCAGTTCGGGCGAGGGCGTTACGTGCTGAGAAAGAGCAGTGTTTACTGAAAATATCGAAGCAGCGGCAAAAAGAAAGGTTTTACAGGCGTTCATACAGGCGCATTTGATGAATGAACGACCAAGTCAGGGGCGATGTTTCAGTGCCTTTTGTCCGGCGGGATCGTTTATATTCAGCAACTCCTGCACATTTGGCGCGGTCAGCAACGCACAATCGGCAAGCATCAATATTCGGCGGGGCGATTGATTACCCTCCGCCAGCGCATTCTGCAAAATAGGTTTGATAGCTGGCTCCCAAATGCTCAACAGCGGTTCGGGAAATCGACCGTCGGAATCA
>JANPJE010000366.1:0-18893 GCA_031425355.1 Spirosoma sp.
AGCAGTTTGACGGGATACTCCTGCGTACCTTCATACGCTTTCGCCAGATTACCCACCGGTAATTTCGCCGGTCCAAAACCAAGATTCTGTACGCCGATAATCGCGATTTTGTCGCCGTTCTGCTCCAGAATTTTGTGCTCATCCATCAGCACATTCCAGCCCATTTGTTTGTGTGCGGCCACTACGTTGAGTACATTTTGCCGCGCGGCCTGCGCAGTCGGCCACTGCACATACGTCCCGTAATCATGGTTGCCGAGGGTTGAATAAACGCCGAGTGGGGCCTTTACTTTATCGAATATGTCAATATAGCTGTTGACCTCCTCAGCATGGCTATTCACCAGATCGCCGGTGAAAAATACCAGGTCAGGCTTTTGCCCAAGCAGCATCTCAACGCCCCCTTTTACGGCCGTTTTATTGAAAAAACTTCCCGAGTGAATATCCGAAATCTGGGCGATGGTCATGCCGTGAAAGCTGGATGGCAGGTTTTTCAGCGGTAGTTTGATACGTCGAATTCGGTAATCGTGCGCTCCGGAAAGAATACCCCACGTGAAACCAATTAAGGGTACAGTGCCAACAACCAGTGCTGTTCTCATCAGAAAATCAGACCGCGTAATCGTATCCGTCGCTGGAAGATTGGTCTGCGTGGTATCAACAACGGCTTCGCGCACTTCAGGCTTGTAAAACAGGGACACGATCCAGCGAAAAAACCGGGCAATATCGTCGATCAGGATAATGATAACGGCGAAAATTTTCGAGAAATACGGGATGGCAATAGCGGCCCATAAAAACGTGCGCGTGTTGCGGCTGATGGAGTCCGGTGGGAGAAGTTGCATGACTACGTAAAGCAACAATGACAACGCCGTGAAGCCCCAGTAAATCAGGGCAATCGTTCGCTGTGTACTTTCGGTAGCCGACCGGCTGAGCGTTTTGACGGCTTGAAATACGTACCAGTCGATGAGGAGCAGAATGGCGGGCAGGATAAAAAATAAGGCAGTACGGTTCATGAAGCAGCGAGTGAATATGTTTGACTAACGGTATTGTGGTTTGTAAAGTTTGGCCGGACCTGTTCGCAGCAAAAAATGCATGAGCGTTCTATAAAACGCTCATACACGACGCATTCAGGTATTGATTACAGTCGGGAACAGGATTGTTTCTATCAATAAATGAGCAAATCCAGTACCTTTCCGCAGAACGAACAAGCTACATAGCTATGCAGCCCTACACAGCCCGGAAAATAGCAACGACCCTTTTGATTGATGGCGACCTGATGAAACCTGTTTGGAAAAATGCGGCATGGAGCCATCGGTTTGTCGATATGGTGACAGGCGCTCCCGGATTGTATGACACCAAAGCAGCTATTGTTTGGAACGATACGCATTTATACGTAGCATTCCGGGCCGAAGAACCGTTTGTGGAAGCGCACTTAACCAAGCGCGATTCGATTATTTTTCTGGAAAACGATCTTGAGTTGTTCATCGACGGGGGTGATTGTTACTATGAACTGGAAGTAAATGCTCGCAACGCACTTTACGAAGTGTTTTTTATCTGGAAAGATGCTTATCAACGAGGTGGCCGGTTCGATGTTTCGCTATTTGATGTACATCACCCAAAGGCCATGACATTTGGTGGCGATTACGACCGTAGCGGCTCTACGTTCTGGTACGGTACGCATCCACGTGGTCTGCGCTGGGCGTTTCTGAATTACGACATGCCCGGCCTGGAAACCGCTGTGCATATTGACGGTACGTTGAACGACAACCGTGATGTTGATAACGGCTGGAGTCTGGAAATTGCGATTCCCTGGAGCAGCCTGACCTGGTTAGCCAACGGACGAAGCCTGCCGCCCCAACCCGGCGATGAGTGGCGTATGCTACTGGGGCGATTTCAAAAGTTGGTTGTATCGGGTACCGAAGTTCAGCCGCATCCGGCTATGGTTATGACGCCACATGGCCTTTACGACACACATCAGCCCGAAAAATGGAGCCGGATTGTGTTTCAAAACAACGACTAATGAAAGATGTAGCATGAATAGTGAAGAATACTCATTGGGAGTCTATTCTTCACTATTCATGCTACATTTTTCACTCTTCACTAAAAAGCGTTTAAACCAGTTCCTCTTCCAATTGCTCTTTGCGTTCCAGTGCGGGGTCTTTTTTGCCGAACCACTTCATTCGAATACGCTCGTTAATCCAGTACATACAAGGCACAACGATAAGCGTTAGCAGCGTCGAGAATGTTAGCCCGTATATGATCGTCCAGGCAAGAATGTTCCAGAATATTGAACTGTCACCACCAATAACTAAGTGTGGATCGAAATCGCGGAACAGACCAACGAAATCGACGGTTATACCAAACGCCAGCGGAATCAGACCCAGAACAGCGGCCGAAGCCGTCAGTAATACGGGCGTCAGACGAATACCCCCCCCTTCGATAATGGCTTCACGCAGCGGAACACCCCGGCCCCGCAATTCTTCGATAAACTCGATGAGCAGGATTCCGTTTTTCACCACAATACCGGCCAGCGCGATAATACCGATACCCGACATGATGATCGAAAACGTTTTACCGGCAATGACAAACCCGAGCAGAACCCCGATTAGTGAGAACAAGATCGTCACGAAAATAATCAGCGGTTTCACTACGGAGTTAAACTGCGTGGCCATAATCAGGTAGATGAGCAGCATGGCAATACCAAAGGCCGATACCAGAAAGTCCATCGACTCCTGCTGATCTTCCTGCTCACCGCCGATCTTGACCGTGTACCCATTTGGCACCTCGAGGTCATTGATAACCTGCTGAATCTGAGCGACAATCTCGTTAGCATTGTATCCCGGTACAACATCGGAACTCAACGTAACGATACGCTCCTGATTTTTCCGGTTAATCTGACTGAAGGTAGTCGAATAGCTGATATTGGCCACTGACGTAATGGGAACCTGCCGTAGCTGACCGCCCATAACCATGTCGCGGTACACGACGTTCAGGCTCAGCAATCGCTCGATCTGGCTACGGTCGTCCGGTTTCAGACGAACCATAATCGGATATTCATCTTTGGCATCCCGGAATTTCGACACCTCAAGTCCAAATAGGGCGGTGCGTATCGCCAGTGCCACCTGACCCGATGAAATACCTTCACGTTCGGCTTTTTCGCGGTCAATGTCGATCACGATTTCGGGCTTATTCGTAATCAGGTCGGACTTTAACTGGTCAATTCCCTGAATACCTGCCTGGCTAATTTTCTGCCGAACCTGTTTTTCTATTTTTGTCAGTTCGTCGAACTCTTCGCCCGCAATTTCGATGGCAATTGGCTTACCCGTTGGCGGGCCTCCCGCTTCGCGCTCTACTGAAATCTCGCTGCCCGGTAAGCCCTGCATGGCTATCCGCACTTTTGCTAACAACGAATCCGTCGAAATGCCATTCCGCTCCTCGTTTCCTTTAAACGCTACGGTCACTTTCGATTTTTGGGGCGTTGCCGACCGGTCGGGGTTTTGAGGATCGCCCGCGTTTTTCCCGATGTTCGAGATAACCGAGTTCACAATATCCGTAGCCTTGTTTTCGTCAAGCACTTTAAATACCCGCTTCTCAATCACCCGCGTAACCGAGTCCGTTACACGCGCATCGGTGCCAACGGGCATTACGTTATACACATAGATGTAATCCGGCTCGCCACTGGGGAAGAAGATCACTTTTGGCTTGGCGATACCGACGATAAAGAATGTTACAATCAGCAGGCTAAACGCAGCGACAATGGCAAAAACCGGCCGCCATCCCGTCAATATCCACGAAATTAACTTCCGATACCCGTTTTTAAGACCCGGCAAAAGTCGTTCCTGAAACGGCACAATCAGTTTTGGGGTCAGTACGTAATGATTGAACACATACAGGGTGATGAACAACACGAACAGGTTGCCAATGCCCCGGTCAATCACGTAGCCGATACCGGCCAGCACAGTCATTATAATCAGCGGCCGTTTAATTTCCGCAAACGTCTGACGATCCTGGTGGTTGTCGTCTTCGTGCCGCTTCATGAACGTAACAGCGAAAACGGGGTTGATTACATAAGCCACAAACAGCGACGCAAACAAGGTCAGAATAAGCGTCAGGGGCAGAAACTTCATGAATTCGCCCACAATTCCCGGCCAGAACAAGAGGGGAAAGAACGGCGCGATGGTCGTTAGCGTACCCGATAATACCGGCACGAATACTTCACCCGCAGCGGCTTTCACAGCCTGTTTGATGTTCCAGTCTTTGTTCTCATTGAAGAGCCGGTGTGAGTTTTCAATAACCACAATAGCATCGTCGACCACCAGTCCCAAGCCCAGTAAGAACGCAAACAACACCATGATATTCAGCGTGAATGCCGTGCCCACAACGGGCCCTACCACGGGCATGAGAACAAACGCGACCAATGCCGAGAGTGGCACCGACAAGCCGACAAAAATGGCATCGCGAACTCCCATAAAGAACATGAGCACCAGCACCACAAAAATGAAGCCCAATACAACCGTATTGATCAGGTCGTTGACATTCTCGCGGGTGCGCTCCGACTGATCGGCGGTAATTTTTACCTCCAAACCTTCCGGAAAACGTGTTTCCTTATAATCGTCGATGGTTTTTTCGATACGATCGGCAGCCGAAATCAGGTTAGCACCAGCCCGTTTAATAACGTTCAGCGTAACAACCGACTTGTTATTCAGACGGGCGAAATTCTGTTGTTCTTCAAAGTTATCCCGCACTTCGGCAATGTCGCCCAGCCGAACGGTTGCCCCCGTCGCCGTACGAATCTGCAGGTTCTGCAATTGTGCTACGTCGGTAAACTCACCTTTAACCCGGACCGTCCGACGGACTCCCTCCAAACTCAGTTCACCGCCAGAGACGTTGATATTTTCGCCCTGAATAGACTGCTGAATATCGGAAAAGGCGAGTCCCGCCGATTGCATTCGGGGCAGATCGACGTTTATCTGAATCTCGCGTTCCAGCGCACCGATGATGTCTACCCGACGAATTTCGGGCATGCCTTCAATCACATCCTGTAAATCTTCCGCATACTCTTTCAACTGTTTCAGCGAGAAATTACCGGCCATGTTGATGTTCATAATCGGCAATTCCGAGAAGTCCACATCCTGCGCCGTTGGGCCGGAATCGAGTTTCTGCGGCAGGTCGGGTTTTGCCTTGTCGATAGCGTCGCGAACGCGCTGCAACGCTTCCGATGACTGCACATCAGGATTAAATTCAACCAAAATAACCGATACGTCCTGCAAGGCGTTCGATTTGATTCGTTTAACCCCCGAAACAGACTTCAACTGCTTCTCAATCTGCTTGTTAATGGTATTTTCAATGTCGGCAGGAGCAGTACCAACGTACACCGTGTTGATGTACACCTGCGGTATTTTGATGTCGGGGAACTGCTCTTTCGGCAGGTTAACATACACGAACAGCCCGCCAAGCGTAATCAGGAAGGTGAAGATGTAAATCGCCGTCCGGTTCTCAACGCACCAGTTGGTGAATCCGAGGGTTTTATACTGTTCAAATTTCATTTTGAAGGAGTTTATGATTTATGGTTGGTCGACACGTATCGCGTCTCGACTAACCACAAATTGTTCAACTAAAAATTGATCGCCTGTCCATCAACTAAATCCTGATATCCAGCCGTGACAACCTGATCGCCCGCCTGTAATCCCTGCGTTACGGAAACTTTGCCTCCGTACGACTGCCCCGTTTTCACAGTTCTCGCTTTCGCTACCTTCTTACCGCCTTCGTTCACGGCTATGTACACTAACTGCCCATTCTCCGTACTCTGAATCAGATTCTGGTTGATTACAATGGCGTTTGCCTGCGTTTGGTCGTTGATTTTAATACGAGCCAGCATGTTGGGTTTCAACGCGTTATCCGATGGAAGCGGAGCCTCGATGGTAAATGTGCGGGTCATGGGATCAACCGTTGTTGCCACAAATGATATGCGGGAATTCAGCGTTTTGTTCAGGTCCGGGAATTCAACCAGTACGGCATCGCCCTTCCGAACACTACCCGAATACGAATCGGCCACTTTGGCAATCACTTTGAGTTGCGACAGGTTTACCACCCGGACTAAGCCCATGCCCGGAGCCGCCGATTGGCCAACCTTTACTGTAACCTGATCAACGACACCCGAAATGGGGGCCGTTACCGTTGACTGACCCAACTGCGCATTAAGCGTTGCCAGTCGGCGTTCGAGCGACTCTTTATTATTTTTAGCCTGTAAATATTGAATCTCAGTGCCAATCTGCTGTTTCCATAAAGCCGACTGTTTCTCGTAAACCGTGTTCACCAATGATAGTTGCGTTCTCACCTCTGCCATTGACTCGCGCAGAAGCTGATCATCAATTTTAGCGATTGCCTGTCCAGCCCGAACGCGGTCGCCTTCCTGAACGTACACGGCGGTAACCACTCCACCCGATTTAGGCGAAACCTGCACATTGTTTTTAGCGTCGATAGTGCCCTGTAATTCGACAAAGTGCCGGAACGTACTGGCCGATAACGGAGACACTGATACGTCTTTCACGCGGGTATCCTCAGCCTTTTTAGGGTCGAGTTTAGCCATTTCGGTTTCCAGCGTTTTAATTTTCGTAGTCAGTTCACTTTGCTGCGTTTTCAACGCGACGAGTTCGTCGCGTCTACCTTGTAGATCGTTCTTTTTCTCCTGCGAACAAGCGGATAGCAAGCTCACGAGGGCAATGGCGTAATATGCTTTCATGGTTTTGTGTATTGAATTCTTCTCATTAAGACCGGGAGAAGGATCGGGATGAGGTATTTTATTGTCCAGTATAAAGTTTTCCGTTGGCCTTGTCGGCGTCAACCTTGGTTTGCAGGAAGTTGTAGAGCGATGAGAAATAGTTAGTCTGGGCCTGCCGGAATGAGTTTTCAGCATCCAGTACTTCAATGTTTGATCCAACGCCCTCCTGGTATTTGATTTTTGTTACACGAGCTACTTCCTGTGCCAGTTCAACATTACGTTTCTGCGTCCGTAGAGTTTGCAGGCTGTTGCTCAGTGTAATCGTTGACTGTCGAACTTGCAGATCAATCGAATTTTTCAGTAACTGACTGTTATTCTGAGCTTTCTGCAACGTAAATCGCTTCTGTTGCGAGAGGTATTTCTTCTGAAAACCGTCAAAAATCGGTACAGACAGATTCAGACCAATGCTTGCCGAATTAAACCAGGGCGATACAAACAGATCGCTAAACTTATTCCGGCCGGTGTTGTAGCCATAGTTGGCAAATGCCGACAAACGCGGATAATATTGCTTGGCAACACCCTGAACGTCAAGATCGGCTAACTGAATCTGCGATTGCAGCGTCGAGAATTCGATTCGCTGGTTATAATCGAACTCAGCGGCTGCCTGGGAGTTTGTTCGTTCAACGGCATCGAGATCAATGTCCTGAATTTGCTCTGTGAGGGTAATGTTGTCATTGATACCCAGCCCCATTTGAAATTTGAGCAGGTAATAACTCAGGTCAACTAAGTTTTTAACATTCTGCCGTTCAGCTTTCAGGTTATTCACCTGGACCTCAAGGCGGCTTACATCAATTTTTTCCGCAAACCCCTGTTGATTCAACGCCTGTGTGTTCCGAAAGAGCGTATCGACTCGGGCGATGTTTAAATCGAGTAACTTGATTTGCTGTTCATTAACCAGCACACCGTAATAGGCTTTGGCAACCTGCTCAGCCACCGTTATTTTGGAGGCCATCACGTTTCTCTGTGCCAACTGCCGATACGTATCAGCCGCTTTCAATCCCAGCCGATACGATGCATCAAACAGGAGTTGGTTCAGGCTGCCGGTTAGCCCCCCCGCATACGTTACGCCAAACTGTACTGGAACAGCAGGAGCACTTTCGGGTGCGTTTGCATCGAAAAAGACGGCTGGCAAAAATACCCGCTGAATAATAAGGTTGTCGGTTACCTGACCAGATAAGCTTACCTGCGGCAAGGCGACTCCCTTAACTTCCCGAATACGGGACTCAGCACTCAGGGCATCCAGACCCGAATTTTTGACGTTGATATTATTCTCAATGGCAAACTTAATCGCTTCGTTGAGCGAGAAATCCTGCTTGTTCTGCGCCAGTAGCGGCCCTGCACTACTCAGCAATAGGAGTAGCCAGATCGCTACTGTCCTTCTGGTATTCTTTACCTTCATGGTTGTACTGGTTAACATACTGATTGTAAATGGTGAAGCCTTTTTCGGTGAGCATTCCCCGCACAAAGTGGTGCATCAGTTCGAACTGAATGTCGTGCATGGAATATTGGTCCATTGGGAAAAAATCATTGTCGAATGCCAGTTCAATTTCTTCAACCCGCAGACGGGCTAAAATGACTGGATTTATGTCAGAACGATACAGGCCTTGAGAAACACCTTTTTGGATATTTTCAAGAATAGATTTCATAATATGTTCTTCTTTAAACCGTCTGAACAATACGAATGCCTGTGGATAATACCGTTTTATGTCAATTAACAGATTAGGACTAACCTGATCTACATTTTTCCGCATGAGGTTCAGAACGCTCAGAATCTCTTCAATAGGATTACTTGTTTCAATAGCCATACAAGCCATTTCTGACTGATCTCGGCTTGTTTTATCCTGAATAACCTGGTATAATATCTGCTCTTTATCAGAAAAGTGCTGATATATCGTCTTCTTGGAAATGCCAAGTTGTCGCGCAATGTCCTCCATTGTCACGGAGCGAACCCCGTACTTCCAAAATAACCGTTCAGCCTCTGCCAGAATCCTTCCTTTCATTGAGTAATAGTACTTTTGTAGGAAGAACTCTGGAAACTTTACAAAGGTTCGTAGTTTCCCGGATTATTTTTTCAATAAAGTATGTACGGTTTTTCCCAACTACGAACGGCAATAGTTACCTTACTCCGGCGCTTTTCAACGTTGGAGAATGCTTAAATCAGGAAGTGATTAGATAGTACAAAGATAGCGTTTATCTGTACGCTATAATATAAGTATATTATAAATTGAGTATACGGTCGATTTTTGTTTAGGACAGAAACTGCATCATTTTATCATCTATTCGTCTCAAAATAGCGCACATCGGCACTCACATGCTTAAGCAGCTCACGGGTGCGTTCAGGCCGCGCATCCGTAATAAACAATTGGCCAAACTGGTGTGTCGGATCAGTTCCCTCGTCCATCCGCTCAATAAGCTTGCCGATACGTCGGTCGTCTAACTTGTCGAAAATATCGTCTAATAATAAAATTGGTTTGATGCCTTTCTCGGCCTGCAACTGGTCGAATTGCGCCAATTTCAGGGCGATGACAAATGTTTTCTGCTGCCCCTGCGAGCCAAATTTTTTCAGGAGTATCTCCCGCTGGCCGCTGCCATCGTCGATCAAAAAGTTGTAGTCGTCTTTATGAATCCCCATCGTTGTTCGCTGTAGCACCGTGTCGCGCCGACGGAAATGCCGGAACTCTTCGACAAAACCCGGATTGCTCACTTCGGATTCATAAAGAATGTTTACCCGTTCCCGCTCGTCGCTCAAGTAGGCGTAATGTGCCCGAAAACTGGGCAGGAAGTCATTGATAAACTGCTGCCTGCGGTCGTGAATTCTCCGGCCCAGATCAAGCAATGGCACATCATACGTATCAAGCAGATCGTTGTCCACCTGATTTCGTTCGGCAAAAAGTTTGAGCAGACTGTTCCGTTGTTTCAACACCTGCTGATACATGAGGTAATCGTGCAGGTAGTTCGGGTCGAGTTGAGAGAGTACACCATCGAAAAAATGACGCCGGTCTTCACTGTGTTCGCGAACAAGGTCCGTATCGTTTGGTGCTACCAATACCACCGGAAACCGGCCAATGTGGTCACTGATACGTTCGTATGGTTTTTTGTCGGCCATTACCACCTTACGCTGGCCCCGCTGTAAACTAATGGTAATCTGTACGTTCCGGCCAGCCGAAGCACCGTCAGTTTCTTCAAACACTCCGTCGATAATAAAGTAATCGGCATCGTGTAAAACGCTAAGCGCATCCTGGCTTTGAAAAGCACTTTTGCTCAGCGACAGAAAATAAATGGCATCCAACAGGTTCGTTTTCCCGCTTCCATTCCGTCCCACAATCACATTGACCTGACGCCCAAATGCATACCGTATGTCTTCGTAGTTCTTAAAATTGGTCAGGCTCAGTTTTTCGAGGTACATAGATGTAGCGTATAACGCGATATTGCGTAATTTCGCGGCAGTCAATCCGTAAACCAATTCAGGTTTGTTATTGGCAACAAAGATACGGGTGGTTTGTTAGTAGAAACAGACTCCCTAACTGGTTGATACCGCGCTCCTAAATGCCTGAATACGGCCTGGTCGGAAGCAATTGCTGATTTCATCGAACACATTCCTCATGGCAAGCGTCAAAGAGAAAACTCCTGCGGGAAACCGCAAACAGAATGGCCAGGCTGCGGCAGCCCAGTCGGCCGTTGCCGCTAAAACGCAGCATCCGAAAGAACGGTATATGTACTGGTACGAGTCCATGCAGTTGCAACGGAAGTTCGAAGAGAAAGCCGGTCAACTATACGGACAGCAGAAAATCCGGGGATTCTGTCACTTATACATTGGTCAGGAAGCCTGTTCGTCGGGTTCGTACTCAGCCCTGACTAAAGATGATAAGTGGATCACGGCTTATCGTGACCACGGTATTCCATTAGCTCTCGGCTCTGATCCAAAAGCCATTATGGCGGAGCTATTTGCCAAGCAAACCGGCTCTTCAAAAGGCAAAGGCGGTTCAATGCACATCTTCGACAAGTCGGTCAACTTTGTGGGAGGTCATGGTATCGTTGGGGCGCAGATTCCGATGGGTGCCGGCATTGGCTTCACCGAGAAATATAACAAGACCGGCAACCTCTGTATCACGTTCATGGGCGACGGAGCCGTTCGTCAGGGCGCGCTGCATGAAGCGTTCAATATGGCAATGCTCTGGAAAATTCCGGTCATTTTTGTCGTGGAAAACAATGGTTATGCAATGGGTACGTCTGTTGAACGCACGTCCAACGTAACGGAACTTTACACGCTTGCCGAAGCCTACGATATGCCATCTGAACCCGTCGACGCCATGAGCGTCGAAGCGGTTCACGAAGCGGTTAGTCGTGCCGCCGACCGCGCTCGTGCTGGTGAAGGACCAACCTTTCTGGAGTTCAGAACGTATCGCTACCGGGGTCATTCTATGTCGGACCCGCAGAAATACCGCTCGAAAGACGAAGTCGAAAAATACAAACAGCGTGACCCCATCGAGCAGGTAAAAGCCAGCATTCTGGAGAAGGGGTTCGCTACCGAAGAGGAGTTGACGGCAATCGATCAGAAGATAAAGATTACAGTCGATGAAGCAGTTAAGTTTGCCGAGGAGTCGCCTTATCCGCCAGCCGAAGAAGCGTTCAAAGACGTTTATATGCAACAGGATTATCCATTCCTGATGGAATAAATAAGTTCGTCCATCGTATAAGCCCGACCCGGAAGTCGGGCTTTTTCATTTGAACAATTTTTCAAAATTAAATGTATATACATCAAATACATTTACACGAATTAAGCATTCTCAATCACTATTCATTTTAACCACATGGAAACGCTCATCAATGGCCTCCACCACGTAACAACACTGGCAGGCGATACCCAACGCAACGTTGATTACTACACCAATTTTCTTGGTCTTCGTTTGGTCAAGAAAACAATTAATTTCGATGCACCCGACGTGTATCATCTCTATTACGGTGACGAAACTGGTTCTCCAGGCACCATTCTTACGTTTTTCCCATATGGCGATCTGCCCCGTGGCCGGAAGGGTGTTGGCCAATTAACCTATACCGCTTTCTCGGTTCCGACTGCTTCACTTAGTTTCTGGATGGACCGTTTACATGAAAAAAACATTCCGTTTGCCGGACCTTACAAACGCTTTTCTGAAAGCTATCTGCGTTTCGAAGATTTTGATGGAACCGGTATCGAACTGGTATTTACTGATGAGGATACGCGACCCGGCTGGGACAATGGTCGAATCCCGTCGGAGTTTGCGGTTCGTGGCTTCCATACCGTTACGTTGAACGAATCGAATCCTGACCGGACGATTAAGCTTTTGACCGAAAATTTACAGCATGAGTTGGTAGGGGAGGAGGGAGGTCGTTTTCGGTTCAAGGCCGGGCCGGGCGGGCCAGGAAATTTTGTGGATGTTCTCCATTCGCCTACCGACGTTCGGGCGTTGCAGGGAGCGGGGTCGGTCCACCACGTTGCTTTCTCAACCGATTCGGACGCCACGCAGCTTGTTCTTCAGCAACAATTGAACGATGCCGGTTACCACGTAACGCCGGTTCAGGATCGTAACTATTTTCACAGCATTTACTTTCGTGAGCCAGGTGGAATTTTATTTGAGATAGCAACGAACCCACCAGGCTTTGCTGTTGATGAGCCGGTTTCCGAGTTAGGGCAATCACTTAAATTACCCTCTCAATACGAGCCTCGTCGGGCAGCTTTAGAGAACGCACTACCGGAGATAATTGTGAAATAAATTAAACACAGAGTCACGGAGCGCAGGGAGGAATTTGCTACAAGTTTCAGAAATTTCATGTGCTTCGTGACTCTGTGTTTGATAAAACTGACCATGAAAATGATACACGATTCCAACAATTTTCTTACTGCCGGTAAGCCGCTCGACCAGGCTCAGAAAGTCATGATTATGGTTCATGGGCGAGGTGGCTCAGCAAGTGATATCCTCTCATTGTCGGATCATATTCAGGATAAAGATTTTGCTTTCGTGGCACCCCAGGCTCAGGCTAACTCCTGGTATCCGTACTCTTTTCTGCGACCGATTGATGAAAATGAACCTAATCTGTCCTCGGCTTTGAGCGTGCTGGCAAGCCTGCGCGGTCGACTACAGGCTGACTACAATTTCAAACTTCCGCAAATTTTTTGGCTGGGTTTCTCGCAGGGCGCCTGTCTGACGCTGGAGTTTGTGGCGCGCAATGCGTCGGAATACGGCGGTGTTTTTGGGCTAAGCGGTGGCCTGATTGGGCCGTCTGAAACCCCGCGTAATTATGAAGGTTCTTTTGGAAACACGCCTATTTTTTTAGGCTGCAGCGACCGCGATTCACACGTCCCTAAAGAGCGAGTTCTGGAATCGGAGAGTGTGTTTCGAGCGATGGGTGGCGACGTAATAATGAAACTGTATCCAAATTTTCCGCACTCAATTAACGAAGATGAATTAAACATGGTTAATTTGCTGATAGCCGGAGACCAACCTCGTTCGGCTATTTCTTAACACTATTATCTATGAGTCAATACATGGTTGAATTTGATCTTCCGACTGTGATGGACGAAGGGTTTGAAAACCAAATTCCAGCACAACGGCTCAAAGTGGAAGAGTTGATGGAAAAGGGATTTCTACTTTCATATTCGCTTTCGGTCGACCGCCAGAAACTCTGGTGCATATTTAAAGCAGATTCAGAGCTTGACGTGATTGAGTCGATTTCGGAATTTCCACTCATCAAATATATGACACCCATGATCACAGAGTTGATGTTCCACAACATGGTGGCGGCTCGAATTCCTCTCTTCTCACTTAATTAACACCTGCTTCAAAGCCCTCTAAATCGAGGGCTTTTTTGTGAAACAATATGCCCTTTTTCTTTAGCATTTTGCTAAAAACCATTAAGTAACCGGGATAAAACTGGTTACATAGCATTGCAACTGCTTGATTATCAGTTCCACGTGGAACACTACATTTACGGCACAAATACCAGCTACATTGACCCAACAGATGACACCAAACATTCTCATTAGCCAGACCGAAAGCGAAGTTGAACGCCATTTCGGTACAGAATTTATCGCTCATATTGACGGTCAGACAACGCTAACTCTTCGAAAATTCTACGAAGAGTTAGCTGACTTACTCGAAATTCCAGACGCTGGTTATACCCTGGATTCACTCAACGATTCACTCAATGACCTGCAATGGCTTGACGAAAAACGAATCGTTTTGTATTTCACAAACACCACCGAACTCATAAGTCGGGAGCGCGACCCGGCAAAAATGGGTAGTGTTTTGAACATCTTGGATGCCTGTGCTGAAGACTGGAAATGGACAGACGACAACGAATCACTCGACCAAAAAGAGCTGATTATTGTGTTTGAAGATAGCCCTCGGATTCGAGAAATGCTGGAAAAAGAAAGCATAAACTACGTACTTATTTCGTCGTTAAAGTAGGCGATAGGCGCAACAAAATTTCCACGTACCCTGTTACTCTTGTGTGCCGCCGGAGTGTTCTTCCAGCGGCTTTTAGTGTTTAACATACAACTTGAATCTCCATTGAAATCGAATGAATTACTCGGCCTGTATGCCGACGATAGTTTTATAAAATTGCTGGCTGAACCGTTTACCCGTAAGCTTTCGGGTGAACCCCAACGGCTTCAAATCAAGGGGTTGGCTGGTAGCCTGGATGCAGTGCTGGCATCAACTATTTTTAATTCAATAGGTGGCAATCACTTGTACGTTTTGACCGACCGGGACGAAGCCGCTTACTTCTTCAACGATCTGCAAAACCTGTTGGGTCGAGAGGTGTTGCTGTTTCCGATGTCGTACAAAAAGCCGTACCTGTATGAAGAAGTAGAGAACGCGAACGTATTGATGCGGGCGGAAGTCTTGAACAAACTTAACCCGGCGCCGAAAGATGGCCTGCTGATGGTAACGTATCCGGAAGCACTCTCCGAGAAAGTAATCAACAGACGGTCGTTGCAAGCAAACACATTGACCATCCGGGTGGGCGAAAAAGTCGATACGTCGTTCGTGTCGGAGCTGTTACAAACGTACGATTTCGAGAAGACAGATTTTGTTTATGAAGCTGGTCAGTTCTCGGTTCGGGGCGGCATCATCGACGTATTTTCCTTTGCGAGTGAACACCCGTTTCGTATTGATTTGTTCGACGACCAGGTTGAAAGTATTCGCAAATTCAATCCCGAATCGCAGCTTTCGACGGATGCCGTTCAGTTCATCAACATTATCCCGAACATACAGACAAAACTCACTGAAGAAACCCGCGAGCCATTCTTCAATTTCTTACCCGAAGCAACAACCATCTGGGCAAAAGATGTTGAGTTCACCCTTGAGATAATAGAAAACTGCTACGAAAAGGCCGAGCAAAGCTTTGCTGACGTATTGACAAGAGGAGGGAATGTTCAGATCGTGTCGGACCCAAACGCTCTTTTCGAAACCCGCCGGACATTTCTGAATGAACTCAAACGGTTTCGTACAGTCGAGTTTGGGCGAAAATTTTACTTCAAAACCGAGGGGCGGCAGCAATACAGTTCCAAGCCACAGCCCTCATTCAACAAGGATTTCAAACGCTTAGTCGACGTACTGGGCGACAATCAAGCCAAGGGCTTTACGAATATCATTGCGGCTGAATCCTTTAAACAGCTTGACCGTCTCAAAACCATTTTTGAGGAACTTGATCCATTCGTAAAATTTCAGCCGATAAACATTGGTCTGCGCGAAGGTTTCATAGATGATGCATTAAAAATTGTGTGTTTTACGGATCACCAGATTTTTGATAGATACTACAAATTTCGCGTTCAGGACAAATTTTCGAAGTCGAAAGCACTGACACTACGTGAGTTAAAAACACTTCAGCCGGGCGATTACGTTACCCACGTTGACTACGGAATCGGGCGATTTGCGGGCCTGGAAAAAGTCGATCACGCGGGTAATGAACAGGAAGCTATCAGGCTGATTTACCGAGATAATGACATACTGCTGGTGAGCATTCACAGTCTGCACAAGATCGCCAAATACAGTGGTCGGGAAGGTGGTCCGCCAACGATGAGCAAACTGGGATCGCAGGAATGGGAACAGAAAAAATCCCGGATTCGCAAACAGGTAAAGGACATTGCCCGTGAGCTGATTGCGTTGTATGCCAAGCGTAAGAATGCGCCGGGATTTGCCTACAGCCGGGACAGTTTTCTACAAGTTGAGCTTGAATCGTCATTCATGTATGAAGATACGCCTGACCAGGCAAAAGCGACGAATGATGTAAAAGACGATATGGAACGCCCACATCCAATGGACCGGCTGGTATGTGGGGATGTTGGTTTCGGAAAAACCGAGATTGCTATTCGGGCCGCGTTTAAAGCAGTAGCCGACAATAAACAGGTTGCGATCCTCGTCCCAACGACCATTCTGGCTATGCAACATTTTAAAACATTCACTGACCGCATGGCCGATTTTCCGGTCAAAATAGATTACATAAACCGATTCCGATCGGCAAATCAGGTAAAAGAAACGCTGAAAGGCGTGGCATCTGGTGAGATTGGTATTCTAATTGGCACCCACCGGATTGTCAATAAAGACATTAAGTTCAAAGATCTGGGTCTTCTGGTAATTGATGAAGAACAGAAATTCGGCGTCAAAACGAAAGATCGGTTAAAAGAAATGCGGGTGGAGGTAGACGTATTGACGCTTACGGCCACGCCCATTCCCCGCACTCTGCACTTCTCGCTGATGGGTGCCCGCGACCTGTCGGTCATTGCCACACCCCCGCCCAATCGCCAACCCGTAACGACTGAAGTTCATCCATACAATGAAGCAACTATTCGGGATGCAGTGAGTACAGAAATCCGACGCGGTGGGCAGGTTTTTTTTGTACACAATCGCGTTAGCGATATTGAATCCATCGGCAACCTCATCATGCGCTTAGTGCCCGAAGCACGTATCGGGGTGGCACATGGTCAAATGGAAGGCGACCGGCTGGAGCGAATCATGACTCGATTCATCGAAGGCGATTATGACGTACTGGTATCGACAAACATTATTGAATCCGGATTAGACATTGCCAACGCCAATACAATTCTGATTAATAACGCGCATCATTTTGGTCTGTCAGACCTGCACCAGATGCGGGGTAGGGTAGGACGATCTAACCGAAAAGCCTACTGTTATTTACTGACACCTCCGCCTTCGGTTATGACATCAGATGCCCGGAAACGCCTGCAAACACTGGAGGACTTTTCAGATTTGGGCGAAGGGTTTAAGATTGCCATGCGCGACCTTGACATTCGGGGAGCGGGAAATCTGCTGGGTGCTGAGCAAAGTGGATTTGTCAACGATCTTGGTTTCGAGATGTATCATAAAGTGCTTGATGAAGCCGTTCAGGAACTGCGTGAAAGCGAGTTTAAAGACCTGTTTGAAACGAAGCCCGGCGACTTTAAACTGGCCTTGCCTGACACGGTTATTGAAACTGATTTACAGGTAGTTATTCCCGAACGATACGTCTCAAATATTTCTGAGAGGCTGGCGTTATATACTCGGTTAGACAGCCTTCAGAACAGCGAAGAACTGCTGGCTTTCCGGCAGGAGATACTTGACCGCTTCGGGCCGTTGCCGGAGGAGGTGGAAAACCTCATTAAAATGGTCAATGTTCGCTGGAAAGCCGAACAGTTATACCTTGAAAAACTGACGCTTAAGAATAATATCCTGAAAGGGTACTTCGTTTCTAACGGGAATGATGCATTCTTTAAATCCGATCAATTTGGCAAGGTAATTGAATACATCAAGCATAACCATGCCAAGTGTTCATTAAAAGAATCGAAAGGAAGGCCCATTTTTACCCATGCCGACGTTTTTTCTGTTGAGCAATTGGACGAGATGTTGAGCTTAATGACGAATTAATCACGATTTTTGCACCTACGTTTTACACAAAATAGAGAAATGATTAAAAAGTATCACCTGCAACGAGCGGCTTATGTGCTGTTAGCAATGACGGCCCTGGCGTCTTGTAAGTCTAAACACCCGACCAGTGTGCAGCCCGGCAAAAAAAGTACGGCGACGGGGATTGCTTATAACCAGAAAGATGGTTTTCAGGTCAAGAAATTTGCGGGCCAGAAAGCTGGTCCGAACCTCGTATTCATCGAAGGTGGCCGATTCACAATGGGCGCCCTTGAGGAGGACGTAATGAACACGCGCGACAATAAGGAGCGCACCGTTTCGATTCAATCATTTTACATGGATGAAACTGAGATGGCTAATGTTCACTACCTGGAATACCTGAACGCCATAACCCGTGATTCGTCGGAAGAAGTCGTTAAGCGGGCTTTACCTGACACTACGGTTTGGGCAAATCCGCTTTCGTTTAATGACTCATACGTAACGCAGTATCTTCGTTACCCGGCTTTCCGTTACTATCCGGTTGTTGGCGTATCATGGGTTCAGGCGAGTGATTATGCTGTCTGGCGGTCGAATGCGGTAAATAGTGAACTCGCGAAAGGTGGTGGAGAGAAGAAGAAAAAAGGCGGTTTCTCATTGAAACGTAAGTCGAAGAAAGAAGCCGAACCTGCTTTGGCTGAAGCAACCTCGGCGGCACCTGCCAAACCAAGCCTCGAAAGCGGTATGATTCTGCCAGATTACCGGCTACCAACCGAAGCGGAGTGGGAGTACGCTGCTAAAGCCTTGATTGGAACGCAGTATATGGACGAGAATCAAATCAATCAGCGGATTTATCCTTGGGATGGTTCGTCGGTTCGAAACCCCAAGAAAGGCCGCAAACAGGGTCAAATGCTGGCCAACTTCAAACGTGGTCGCGGTGACTACGCCGGTATAGCAGGTCGCTCGAATGATGGTGCTATTATTACAGCGGAGATCTATGCTTATCCGGCCAATGATTTCGGTTTGTATAACATGGCGGGTAACGTGAACGAGTGGGTTTATGATGTCTATCGTCCGTTATCTTATCAGGATGTTAATGACCTTAACCCGATCCGTCGAAATGGCTACATGGACGAATCCAAAAACTACGACACGAAGAACAAGCAGTCTTTAGTGGACGACAAGCTCCGCGTGTACAAAGGTGGTTCTTGGGGAGACGTAGCGTATTGGTTATCGCCCGGTACGCG
>JANPJE010000367.1:0-4874 GCA_031425355.1 Spirosoma sp.
CGCATCGGGATAGCCCGAATGCCAGCCGGTGGTGCGACCATTATCGTAAGGTGTGTCGGAGGAATCCCATCCCCAAACGACATCGCAAAAGCCAAATCCGTCGGTCAGGCCATCCAGAAACTTCTGACGGTGAATAATTTTACCGCGAAGCACCCCGTCAATATCGGTAAATGCATATTTGATTTTCGGGCTGTCGCTTTGGATGATAAAGTCAAGTACGTCCTGGTGGTTCATGAATTACCTGCTGTGTGTAGAGAACCGGTCGGTCAAAGGTACTGACATCATCCCAAACTTTGCCCATTTCCTCCCAAAGTACGGGTCGTTCGTCACACCGATTTTAAGGGACGGAAGTCATGTACTTGTTTTGACTCATCGGAGCGTAGGAACGCCGAACCACATAACGGCAGATACCCTGCCAGCCGCATAAAACGAACCAACAAACCTCTAATCAATACATCCATATGAAAACGAACAACAAAACCCTCGCCCTCTTGTTCGCTGTCTGTACTAACCAATCTATCGAATCAGTACGTCCCGCCACAAAAACTCAGCCAACAGTTCGTTTGGACACGGTTAGCAGTCCACTGCCGACCACTACAGACGATGAACAGCCCGTGAGGCCGCAGCGTGGTGAAGCGCTGACCATCAAGCACTGGTTCATACCGATCATCGGCCCGCAACTGTTGATGAGCCGATGCCCAGTCAACCAATGCCCCTCTTGAAAGCGGCTCTCCGACGACTCCAAAATATCACCTTACGTCTTCGTGAAGTATGGCTACGATTGGGTGCGGATTAACCTCAATGAGTTACAATACGTTGAACTATAGGGCAGTTACCTGACATTTCAAGAAACAGGAAAGAAAGCACTAACCCGCATGACCATCGGTGAAGCTGCCGAAATGCTGCCCAACGACCAGTTCATGCGGGTCCATAAATCATATATAGTATCTCTGAAACGTATCGAAAAAATTGAACATCACCATCTTACCATCGGCAAAGCGCAAATTCCGCTGAGCGGCTCCTACCGCGATGAGTTGCTGGAACGGGTGAAGTAAAGCAGGTGTACTTTCCGGAACTATACTCTGAGACTAACGGGGTGGTCCAGCACTTCGGTTGGTAACTCCACATTATCCAAATTAAAATGCAACCCCGTGTTCTCGCGACGGGCCATTGCCATTTTTATTACCAGATAGGCCACTTCAATCATGTTCCGCAGTTCGCAGATGGGCACCGACACTTTCGACTGTCTATATAATTCTTCGTGCTCCAGATATATCAGTTCGAGTCGGCCCATCGCCCGTTTCAAACGCCGGTTCGAGCGAACAATACCAACGTAGTTCGACATAATCGACTCTAATTCTTTCTTCATCTCGGTCACCAGAACCAACTCTTCGGGGTGCGTCGTACCAGCGTCGTTCCAGTCGGGGATGTTATCCGGCAGAACGGCCTGGCCAAGTAATTCAACCGTTTTCTGGTAAGCCCGATGCCCAAATACCACCGCTTCGAGCAACGAGTTGGATGCCAGTCGGTTGGCTCCGTGCAGGCCCGTGCAGGCACACTCGCCAACGGCGTAGAGAAACTGAATATTCGTTTGCCCCCATTCATTGACCCGAATTCCTCCGCAGAGATAGTGCTGGGCCGGAACAACCGGGATATAATCTTTGCGTAAATCAAGCCCCAGATGGTCGCGGCAGTAGGCAGTTATGTTTGGAAAATGCTCGATAAATTTCTCGTAATCGCAGTGCGTTACGTCTAAATAAACGTGCGGATCACCGGCTTTTTTCATCTCGGAGTCGATGGCGCGGGCTACAATGTCGCGCGGAGCCAGTGACAGGCGCGAATCATAATTTTCCATAAACGTGTCGCCCTTTCGCGTCCGCAAAATGCCTCCAAAACCACGCACGGCTTCGGAAATCAGGAAATTCGGTTTCTTGCCCGGCTCATACAATGCGGTCGGGTGAAACTGGATGAACTCCATGTCTTTGCCGATTCCTTTAGCGCGGTAGGCCATCGCTATGCCATCGCCGGTAGCGATGCTGGGGTTGGTCGTGTTCTGATAAATATTACCGATGCCGCCCGTTGCCAGCAGCGTCGTACGGGCCAGAAACCGCTCGACCTCACCCGTTTGCGTGTTCAGTACGTAGGCCCCAAAGCATTTGTTATCCGTATCGTAGCGGTGAACGGTTTCGCCGAGTTGATGGCGTGTGATGAGTTCAACAGCGTAATAATGGGTAAACACCTCGATGGACTTGAGCGACTGTGCTTTTTCCAACAATGCCCGCTCAATTTCGGCCCCGGTAATGTCTTTGAAGTGCAAAATCCGGTAATCGGAGTGGCCTCCTTCTTTGGCAAGGTCATAATCTGTGCTGTCGTGCTCCCTGTCGAACCGGGTACCGTAGTCGATTAACTCCTGAATACGGCGGGGGCCTTCGTTCACCACAATTTCAACGATATGACGGTCGCTCAGGAAGTCGCCCGCTACCATTGTATCTTCGATGTGTTTGGCAAACGAATCATCTTCTGCCCAAACAGCCGCAATGCCACCCTGAGCATATTTGGTGTTGGTTTCGTCGGCCTGCACTTTGGTTATCACCCCGATACGTACTGCCGGAGTCGCGTCCGACTGTTGCAACTTCTCGAAGTGCATTGCCAGTTTGGTGGCATAACTGAGGCCCGCAATGCCGGAGCCGATAACTAAAAAATCGAATTGATGGGACATTGGTGTTTTATTTGGCGGGTCTGATACGTAACTGCTCGTTGCTGAGTACAGAAAAACTATCAACGAGTCTGTCTCCCTGGCTTACAATGACTTCGCAAACCCGATTGGATTTTTCAACACTACTCATCTTCAGCAACCTTACCAGTAAGATACCGCAGTGAGGCATACGAAGGCGGTGGACAAGTTCACCAAAATCTTTATCTTCAGTGAGAAGTATAGCCTTTCTATCCACCGAAATCTGGAGCACCTGCGGATCGGGAATGCTAAAAAACGATTCACCTATTGCCAAAACAGAGAAACCGTTCTCTCGCAACTGTTTAACGACAGTAAAATCAAAGTTCTCATTGGCAACAAAAGAGAGATCATCCAGCCTGAGCATAGACCACCTCGTTTTTTACTGTTTCGGAAGCGAACAATAAACAGGCATACAGAGATGATTCTGTAGCACGCGGGTACGATTCCAGTAATTGTGGTATTGTTTCGCCGTTGCCCAACTTCTCTAAAATTAAATCCACCGGAATACGTGTACCCTTAATGACAGGCTTGCCAAACATAATGGTTGGGTCCGAGGTAATGTAATCTCGCCAGTTCATATTCATAGTTGTCCGAATTATTTGCTCAACTCCAGCATCCGCGCTACGGATTCATACGCCTTTAATCGTACAGCCTCCGGCACAAGAATCTCCGGCTGTTCGTAAAGCATGCAATTATACACTTTTTCGAGTGTGTTCATTTTCATGTACGGGCACTCCGAACAGGCGCAGGTGTTGTTCTGACTGGCTGGGGCCGGAATGATTTTTTTGTGGGGCGCGGATTGCTTCATCTTGTGCAGAATGCCCGCTTCCGTGCCTACGATAAAGGTTTGTTCGGGGCTGTCCACTACGTATTTCAACAATGCCGTTGTTGAACCGACAAAATCGGCCTGGCTTAGAATATGCTCCTGGCATTCGGGGTGAGCAATGAATTTCGCTTCTGGATAATCGAGTCGCAACTTAGTCAGCTTTTCGAGTGAAATGTCAATATGGACAATACAGGCTCCTTCCCAAAGGACCATGTCGCGGCCCGTTTTCTTCGACACGTAGCGGCCTAAATTGGCGTCGGGCGCAAAGATGATCTTCTGATTCTTCGGCAAACTCTCAACAATTTTCAGCGCGTTGGACGACGTAACGATAATGTCTGACAGGGCCTTTATTTCTGCCGAACAGTTGATGTACGACAACACAATATGGTCGGGATACTGCGCTTTGAAGGCGGCAAACTTGTCGGCGGGGGCGGAGTCGGCGAGGGAGCAGCCGGCATTCAGATCAGGGATAACGACTTTCTTATTGGGTGATAGCACTTTGGCCGTTTCGCCCATGAAATGAACGCCACAAAACACAATCATATCGGCGGGTGTAGCGGCTGCCTGCTGGCTCAGTCCAAGGCTGTCGCCAATGTAATCGGCTATGTCCTGAATGGTCCCATCGACGTAATAATGCGCCAGAATAACGGCGTTTTTCTCCTTCTTAAGTCGCTGTATTTCGGCGACTAAGTCAATGGTGTCGGAAACAGGTTTGTTTACGTAACCTACCCGTTGAACTTCTTCCAGCAGTGCTTCCATGAATTGTGTACGTGCAGTTTAGCTATTATAACGATGAAAGGGGGGCAAAAGTCACCAGGCCCTTGTTTACCGGTGAGGAATAAATTACATACGTATTATTTTCCGACCGGGGAGCTAAGTTCACGAAACGTTTCGGGCTTTCAAAAAAAGGCCTCCCTTTGGTTATTGTTGACAAAAGGCTTTCACTATGTGACCCATAAGTTACATCAACTTTGTGTTGTTCGGATTGGTTTTGAAACCCTTTATGCGACCAACTCTTTTTTCGAACTACTGAAGGGAAATCCGTTGGCGTACATTGTCAGTATCAACAAAAGGTGGTCTGGCTGACGGTCGGGGCCAACCTGCATAGGCTACCTCGAAAGCGATGGCGTCTTGATTGAGATTTAAGAAGAAGGGAGGAAAGGCAGGGGGAGAAAAAAAAGACGAAAGGAAGAAAAGGATTTTACCTTTCGTCCCTTTTCTCCCTTCTTATACCTTCGTTTTCAAAAACTCAATAACCACATCCAGCCCTTTCTGATAATGATTATTGTTCGGAATAACGATGTCCGCTTCGGC
>JANPJE010000368.1:0-4632 GCA_031425355.1 Spirosoma sp.
TGAGTACGTGGTTGTCGTGCCGGGATTGGGTCACTCCTACCCTTTCTCGATCCAGCCGAATGTACACCGGGCCGTGGCTATTGGTGCGATTAAAGGCTTTTATTACCAGCGAACGGCCATCGACCTGCCCGCCAAATACGCGGGTCAGTGGGCGCGTCCGGCGGGCCATCCCGACACGCGGGTGCTGATTCACCCCTCGGCAGCTTCGGCCAGCCGTCCGGCCGGAACGGTGATTTCGTCGCCTTTTGGCTGGTACGATGCGGGCGATTACAACAAATACATCGTGAACTCCGGCATCACCATGGGCACGCTGCTCTCGCTCTGCGAAGACTTTCCCGACTACGTTAAAAGCCTGAATACCAACATTCCCGAAAGCGGCAATCAGCTTCCCGATGTGCTCGACGAAGCCCTCTGGAATCTCCGCTGGATGCTGACCATGCAGGACC
Organism: Spirosoma sp.; assembly: GCA_031425355.1. Taxonomy (GTDB): domain Bacteria; phylum Bacteroidota; class Bacteroidia; order Cytophagales; family Spirosomataceae; genus Spirosoma. Next base: position 447 of record JANPJE010000368.1, read on the forward strand.
CCGCCGATGGGGGCGTTTACCACAAGCTGACCAACCCCGGTTTCGACGGCATGGTGATGCCCGACAAAGCCATCAAAAACCGATACGTAGTAGCCAAAGGCATTACGGCTACGCTCGACTTTGCCGCCGTGATGGCGCAGGCTGCCCGCGTGCTCAAACCCTACAACCGCCAGGTGCCGGGTCTCGCCGACTCCTGTCTGCAAGCGGCCACAAAAGCCTGGACCTGGGCCAAAGCCAATTCAACAGTGGCGTATAACCAGCGGGAGATGAACAAAAATTTCGACCCCGACGTAACGACGGGCGGCTACGAAGACCGCATCGCAGACGACGAATGGATTTGGGCCGCTGCCGAACTCTACGCAACTACCAATGACGATACGTACTATACAGCCGTCAATCTCTTTCCCGATAGTCGATTACCCCTACCGTCGTGGGCGCAGGTGCGAACCCTCGCTTATTACACGCTGGCTCGTCGGGGAAATAAGCTGACGGCACTCGGCAAAAAAGACCTGCCCATGCTGACCCAACGGTTAACACGTATGGCCGATTCGCTCATTTTGGGGGCCGACAGCCAACCGTTTCAGACCGTTATGGGTAAATCGGCTAAGGATTATGGCTGGGGCAGCAGCTCTGAAGCGGCTAATCAAGGGATTGCGTTGCTTCAGGCATTCCGGTATACTGATTCGCCCAACCGCAGCCGGTATCTTCAGTATGCGCTGGCAAATCTGGATTACCTGCTGGGACGCAATGCCGTCGGGTATTCATTCCTGACCGGGTTTGGCGATAAAACACCCATGCACCCGCACCACCGCCCGTCCGTAGCCGATGGCATCGACGCTCCCGTTCCGGGCTTGTTATCGGGTGGACCCAACGCCAATGCCGCCCGTCAGGACAAATGCCCCGGCTATACCACTACGTATGCCGATGAAGTGTACATTGATGCCGACTGTTCCTATGCGTCCAACGAAATTGCCATCAATTGGAACGCCCCGCTTGTATATCTGGCGGCTGCGCTGGAAGCCCTCCAAAACGATCAGAAAGCAGGGATAGACATCATCCAGAAAGGCGTCAACTCCGGCAAATAATACCAAATCCTTATCCTCGCTTTACTTTTTTATGCGAATAGCTCTCTGCGTATGGTTCAGTTTTCTGCTGGCAACGCAATCACTCCGTGCTCAGAAAACGGAGATCAACTACCTGTCCGGTACGGGAAATGACAAAACCGTAAACTGGGAATTCCAATGCACAAAAGGCCGGAACAGCGGCACCTGGACGACCATTCCTGTGCCTTCCAACTGGGAGTTTCAGGGCTTTGGCAATTACACCTACGGCTCTGAAAAAGAAGACCGGGACGAAGCCGGTTTGTATCGGCACTCGTTTACCGTACCGGCAGGCTGGAAAAATCGGCCCGTTTTTATTGTCTTCGATGGTTCCATGACCGACACGGAGGTGAAGATCAACGGGCAATTGGCAGGACCAATCCATCAGGGATCTTTCTACCGTTTTCGTTACGACATTACCTCGTTGCTCAGAGTCGGCCAGTCGAACGTACTGGAGGTAAAAGTCAACAAAGTGTCGGCCAACCAAACGGTCAATGAGGCCGAGCGCACGGCTGATTTCTGGGTATTCGGCGGTATTTTCCGGCCTGTTTTTTTAGAAGCTTACCCGGCTCAGTACGTTCAGCGAGTCGCCATCGACGCCAAAGCAGATGGATCAATGACCGTCGATGCATTTCCGGCGCAACTGAAAGCACGGGCCACCGTCGTTGCGCAGGTGATGACGCTGGACGGTAAGCCGTTTGGCAAGCCGCTCTCGGCGACCGTGCAGCCCGGCGATTCGGTGGTTCGGTTAACGGGGCGGTTCAGCCAGCCCGCATTGTGGTCGTCGGAGTTTCCCAACCGCTACCGGGTAACCGTTCAACTGAAACAGGGGGCAACCCTGCTCCATACCCAAACGGAAACAATCGGTTTTCGCACCGTCGAACTGCGGCAGCATGATGGCTTTTACGTCAACGGACAGAAAATCCGGTTCAAGGGCGTGAACCGGGGGGCTTTCTGGCCCACCAGCGGCCGAACCACCAACCGGCAGATCAGCATTCTGGATGTGAATCTGATTAAGGATATGAACATGAATGCCGTCAGAATGTCGCACTACCCGCCCGACAAGCACTTTCTGGAGGTCTGCGATTCGCTGGGCCTGTTCGTCATTGACGAGTTGACGGGCTGGCAATACCCGCCCTACGACACGCCCGTTGGTCGTAAACTGGTGAAAGAACTTATTCTGCGCGATGTCAACCACCCGTGCGTGGTGATGTGGGCCAACGGCAACGAGGGCGGTTTCAATTTTGATCTCCTGCCCGACTACCCGCGCTACGACATCCAGAAACGACCCGTTATCCATCCCTGGAGCAACATCAACGGCATGAATACCAAGCACTATATTCCCTGGAATTATGGAGTCGGTACGTTCTTTCAGGGCAATGATGTGTTCTTCCCGACGGAGTTTCTACACGGACTGTACGACGGAGGCCACGGTGCGGGACTGGATGATTTCTGGTCGCTGATGATGAGCAATCCCCTGTCGGCGGGTGGATTTTTGTGGGACTTCTGCGATCAGGCCGTTGTGCGAACGGATAGAAACCGTAGCGACCGGTCCGCCGGTGCGGGACCGAACGAATTAGATACTAAAGGCAACTCGGCCGCTGATGGCATATTAGGTCCGTATCGGGAGAAAGAAGCCAGTTTTTACACCATCAGAGAAATCTGGGCACCAGTTGTCTTTCAAAAGCAGTTCATCACCGAAGCCTTTACCGGCCGGTTTACAGTCGAAAACCGCTATCATTTCACAAATTTAAATCGCTGTAAGTTTAGCTGGGTGCTCAAAAAATTCTCCGGCAATATGGACGTCACGCCACAAACACTGACCGGACAGGCAACCCCTCCGAACGTAGCACCCGGCCAGACAGGCTCACTAAATCTATCGTTACCGGCCAACTGGCGGGAGTACGACGTATTGTATGTTAGCGCGAACGATCTGTATGGCCGCGACATCTGTACGTGGTCCTGGCCGATCACAACGCCGGCACAATTGTCGAAGCGTGTGGTGGAAAAAGGCACGGGGCCGATAGCGGTGCGCGAGGACAACGACCAGCTCACCATGACAGCTAATGACGTAGCGGTGACGTTGGACAAGAAAACGGGCTTGCTCGTGGGCGCACAACACCGCGATCGCCGTTTTTCGCTGGCAAACGGCCCGGTGTTGCTGGGTGGAGAAGCCACCTTTGCTTCCATGCGCCATTACGATACGCTCGGAACGCACGTGGTTGAAAGCCGTTATGAAGGCAAAAACCGCTTCAGGGTGGTATGGACCATGCATCCAGCCGGCTGGCTTGAACTCCGCTATCAATACCGGCCCGAAAACGACCAGGAGTTAGTGGGCATCAATTTTTCGTATCCCGAAGCGCAGGTAAGCGGAATTCAGTTGCTGGCCAATGGCCCCTATCGCGTGTATAAAAACCGACTGAAAGGCGGCACACTGGATCAGTGGCAGAAGATGTATAACGATGCCGTGACGGGCGAACGTTGGCAGTACCCGGAGTTCAAAGGTTACTACGCTCAGTTTTACGGCGGCACGCTGCAAACCAAAGAAGGCAACATTCGGCTGTTTACATCGACCGACAACCTATTCCTGCACCTGCTCAATCCGACCGTTCCAAAAGCAGCGGCTCGTACGCAATCGGTGGCCAATTACCCGGCATCGGGCGGGCTGTCATTTCTGCACGGCATTCCGGCCATCGGCACCAAATCGCAAAAATCGGAGGATTTAGGCCCGCAAAGCCGGAAAAATCTCACGTTTGCGAATGGTGGCCTCGATACGTTTACCGGGGTGCTTTACTTCGATTTCAGGCCATAGTCCGGCCAGTTTTTAACCCTTACCAGCATTTAAGAAGCTACTAAAAGTCGTTGTAAACACTCCTCTATCTCTGAAATGGATACGGTAATGTCAGCCGTCAACGCTTCTGAATTGGTGCCTACGCTCGTGCCTGAGCAATACCCGGAATAACGCAGGTTCATCAATTTGGATAAATACAAAAAATAATCAGGCACATACTCCGCGTTGAACAATTCAAACAAATGAGTACCTGGCTCGCACCAGATAATATTCGTGAAGGAGGCCCCATGCGGCC
>JANPJE010000369.1:0-13852 GCA_031425355.1 Spirosoma sp.
TGGGCCTACATGCTGCTAACGCTTCAGCTTCAACCCTACGCCAATACAGTTGTGTTCGGTACGCTCGCCGATCTGGAAGAAAAGCTGTATTTCGATGCCATCGCCCGCATCAACCCCGACGATTACCGGGATGCCCGTGTGGTGGTGAAAGGCTGTTCAAAAGTGCCCGTCCCAACGGCGGCTTACGTCGAAATCACGCGCGTATTACGTCCCGTTGTGCAAAGCTTGCTTTTCGGTGAGCCATGCAGCACGGTGCCACTATACAAACGCCCGAAAGGGTAGGATAACGCAGTTGCCTTTCTCGCCGGTCTGTGAGGACACAGATCGGAAAGCTTTCATCTGATTCAATTATGGTAATGCGAATGGGTCTGTAAGAACACAGACCTCGGGTAATGGGCGGCTTTATCGTAAATTGATGTTACTTGCTGGTCAATCCCCAATAAGTCCATGCTCGATTTTCGCCTGAATGTCTTTTATACCGTTGCCAAACGGCTTAGCTTCACCAAAGCGGCCGCTGAGTTGTATGTAACGCAACCCGCCGTAACGAAGCATATTCAGGAACTCGAACACCATTTCGGCATGGCTCTGTTCGACAGGCGGGGCAATCAGATTAGCTTGACTACGGCCGGTAATACGCTTCTCCATCATGCCGAAGCCATCATGACGACGTATCGCCAGTTGGAGTTCGACATGAACGCGCTTAAAGGAAAACCGGGTGGGGCGCTGCGGGTGGGGGCGAGTACTACGGTTGCGCAGTACGTGATTCCGCCCGTACTGGCTCGTTTTCATGAGCAATCGGCCGACGTGACGATCTCGCTTCTGAACGGAAATACCGAACAGATTGAACAGGCATTGCTTAATAGTGACATTGATTTGGGTTTGGTGGAAGGCCGAACCCACCACAGCGATATCCGCTATACGTCTTTCGTGAAAGACGAACTCGTGCTTATCTGCCGCCCCGACCACCCGCTGGCCGACCGCGACGAGATTACGTTAGACGAGTTACGGACCGTTCCTGTCGTGCTTCGGGAGCGCGGTTCGGGTTCGCTCGAAGTGATTGAACACGCGCTTCGGGGAGTCGGTTTGCGTATCACCGATTTGACTGTCGAGATGCAATTAGGTAGTACAGAAAGCATTAAGTCATACCTCAGCAGTTCGCGGTGCATGGCGTTTGTGTCGGTCTTTGCGGTGCAGCATGAACTCCAGGCCGGAAGCCTGAAAGTGCTTGACGTACAGGGCCTTTCCATTCAGCGGGATTTCTACTCGATTCAGTTACAGGGCGTTAGCGAAGGCCTGGCCGATACGTTCATGCGCTTCGCCCGGCAGCATTATAAGCGGATATGAAGTGGAATAGGTAGGTCAACGCCTGACCACACCCTCACAGAGAGGGTTTCCACAGCTCAACGGATGGCGAATTAAGCACTACAAAGGCATACTGAAAGTAGTCAGTGGTTACCGTCCGTTCGGCCTCATTGGGTTTGATTTTGCTGCCTGTCATTCCCCCTACTTTAACCAAATGCAGGGCTGAGGTATAGGGTGAGCCGGGCCTGTTTAGTCTGAATAGTGTTACCGCGTTTGGCTGGCAAAATGGCTCCAGGTCTGAAAATCCCTCGGTTTTGAACACGGGGCCGTCTGAGTTCAGGTTTTTCATCCTGACAAATTCTTCGCCCCGCTTACGAAACACAAAGGGTACGGCACTGCGGTGAATCAGCATCTCACTGTCTTTGTACAGAATCTGTAGCGATACTACCCGTTTACCGGCGCTTTTGAGTAAGCCCGAGAATGTTTGCTGCTGATTCACCCCAGCCTGTAAAATGTGGGTCATACCCCATAACCCGTAAAGTTTTTCGTGCTCAAGGCCCAGTTCACGGATCAGGAATTGGGTCATGTGAGCGGCTACGTCATCGCGGCTCATCTTTCTGTCGGCACAGGAAAGTGTCTCGAAAAACTGCCTGAAATTAAGTAGCTGGTTTCCGAAAATAAGCTGGTAGTCTTCCTTATGAAGCGTATAATCGGTATTAACGCGACTGGCAAACGGAGCCAGCTTTTTCAGATTCAGACTATCCTGAGCCACCAGAATACGGAGGCTATCGAGTAGCGGATTCAGTACGGGGGCAGTAATACGTTCCTGTACAATTTGCTTTATGTATGAAACCGCCACCTTATTCTTGCTTTGAAACCAGTCTACACCCAAAAACCGGATGTGCTTATCAACGGGCAGCGTCTGGTTATAAGTCTGAATACTTACCAATTTATCGTAAAACTGCTGATTTCCCCACTGCGATGTTCCGGCGTAGGTTTGGGCCAGAAATCCCTGAAATAACGAATCCAGTAACATCGGGTTGCCGGTATCCATGTAGCCATTAAGCAGAGCCGCCTGCCCCATGTCCATTTCGGCCAGGTAATAACGCAGGCCAACGCGCTCGTGGAGGTGTTTGATTAAGGCCAAGTCAATCTGCTGTGGAACGGCATAGCCATGCACCTCGCCCAGCAGAAAAATTTCATTCTGGTAAAACGTTGAATCGAAAAGCTGATAGGAAGCAGGTTGACTGCCAGTAAAGACGAGACTATTCTGACGAAGGTAGGTGGGAATGTCCTGTGCTGTTACGTTAACAAGGGTAGCAAACGAAAAACTAATGAGTAGGTACAGCGCGATGATTTTCATAAAAATTGTGGCGTTACAATTGACAGAAGCAAAAGTAAATGCCGCGTAAACACCTCGCTTACAAAAGGGACTATTGGTAAGCAGAAGGGGCGTTTGACAAAGAATATGGGAGCTTATGAGCCAAAATGAGTGAGAAAAAGAACGCGGGAAACGTCCTATTGGACCCGATAGAGCCAAACCCGCCAGTAACTTTCCGGCTCGTCAAACATTTTTTCCAAGCGCAGTCGGTTTTGAACAGAATTGCGAATTGGGACGGCGGATATAATGTACTGACCTCCCAAACCGGTTAACGCATCGGTGTCGAGTTGCAGATGCCTTACGTCCCGATTCTGCGTTTTTCCCAACAGATAATTCATGCCTAATTCAGCCGTGTACAGGTACACGCGACAGGCGTAGGCATCGTAATAAATGCGCATTTGCCGGGTTCCTTTGGCGAGTTCCGTTGCAATGATTTTGCGGAAGGCGTGTTTGTAGGGGAGCGGGTAATTGTTTTGGTAACTATCCAACGTGTAAAATCCGTTGAACTGCGCCACAGATGGATGCATTCCCAGACAAATCACCCGGTAATCAGCTTGCGGTTTGCCAATGTAATCGCGGATTTGGGCGAACTGCTTCTCGGCAAAAAACGCCCGAAACGATGGGTACTGAGCCTCTGTGATCGAACCCGTCATCTTGCCCACGTTGATGCGCCATTCTTTGTTGGCAATGACCATCAACACAAACTGCCCGATCAGAAATAGTCGATTCCAGCGTCCATTTGCTCGAAACTGACGTAGTGCCAGCGCGAACAGCAAAAACCAGAGTGTCGGGAGTAGAAAATAGAACCGGTCGAACTGAAATACGCGGAATTTCATGCCCAGTGAGCTATCACCGAGCCATACGACCAAATAGTGGTAAAATCCGTGAATCAGACAGATAATGACCGCCAGAATGGGTAAACCAATAAGCCAGCGTACCGCCCGAAAATCCCGTTGCCGATACGCCCGCCATGCACCCAGTCCGGCCACGGCCAGAATGCCCGTTGTCAGAAAGGCACCCGTATTGAACATCGGCCAAACGAACAGATTGGCACTCCGATACAGGGTATTTATGAGCCGCATGGAGCGCAGTTGACTGTAATCGAACTCGACCCGCTGCGAGACGTACGTTTGGTTTATGAATCCGTAAATCAATTCCCATTCGCTGCCTAAATACAACAGCGAAAGTGCCAAGAGGCCGCTGATGTACAGCCAGTTGATACGTCGTTTCTGAATCATGCTAACCAGCCCGATGAGGCCCAGCGCGACGCAGATGAACAGGCCCGCCCATACAAAAAAGGAGTAAAACGGAAACATGATAATGATGACCCAGTCGGTCCAGCTCAGCGAGTCAGGTAGCGATGACATCTTTAAATAAGTTGCCTGCTCAAAAGATGTCATCTGGGCCTTCGTTTGGTTAAGCAGATTCAAAAACGCAAATAGTAGCAAAGGCTGCCCGGTCACCGATGCGCCATGAACGATGTAACACGGCACGAGCGCGAATAAAAACGCCAGGGCCACGCGCGTGAAGCCCCAGGCTGGCTCCGGCAGAATGTATTTTTTGAGTAATACATACATACCCAGAAAGCCGATCCCATGAACAGCGGCAAAATTGACGACCTGTGCTACGTAGGGCGGTAACAGCCAGAATGACAGCACTTCGAGGTTCAGTCCCGTACGAAAGGCCGAGCGCGGAATACCGGAGAACTGCGATGCGGCACCCGGTCCACTGCTCATCATGTTCGGAATGACGGTTTTCAGGTCAAAATCGAAGGCGGTGCGGGTGATTTTCAGTAAATACAGATACAGGAAATCACTGTCTAAATTATCGTGGATCGTGAGGTGCGCTCCCTCGCCGAGCCAGACATACGGGAAAATGTATAGGATCAACAGCCCGATGGCAACAAACAGATACGTTTTTTCGGAAGGCAACATCGGCTGAGCCGTTACTGAGAGAGGACGCATACGTGACAACAAAACCTTATCGGTTTAAAAAGCCATAAGGTTTATAACGAAAGACGAAATTAATCAAATTAGTCCACATGACCGGACTGTGATTGATCCATCGCCTTTTTTGTACTTTTACCGATAGAAACCCAATCATCATGCAAGCGAAATACGTACTGTTTATAGTAGCTGGTTTAGCACTGGCTACTACGTCGACACAAGCACAAACCCGACTCGCCAAAACGCCGGTTGCCAAAACCAAAGCCCCGGTGTCAACGCCTAAACTTCCTGAATACAACCTTACCCGTGCCGAAGTAGAAGCACACACCCGATTTCTGGCATCCGATGAACTACAGGGCCGCCGGACCGGTGAGCCGGGGAACCGAACTGCTGCCCGTTACATTGCCGAACAATTCCGGCAACTTGGACTAAAACCCGCCGGTGATGCTGGCGACTATTTCCAGCAAATCAACTTAGAAAAAGTCAGGCCAGCGACAAACGCCACATTGATTGTTGGAGCCGATACGCTTCGGTTTGGAAAAGAATTGGTGGTGATGGCCGGTGGCCCGACCGACCTGTCGGGTGAGGTAATTTATGTGGGCTACGGCCTGAACGATGGCGATGATGGGTATAAAGGTCGCGACGTAAAAGGACGTATTGTGGTGGCGCAGGGCGGCTCGCCGGAAGCAAAGGGTCCCGGCGAAATCTTCCGGGCATCGGCAGAAAAACGGAAGCTGGCAACGGAAAAAGGGGCCGCTGCCCTTCTTGAATTATATAGCGAGTCGATACCCTGGGGCTTTGTCAATCAGTACTTTAGCCGGGAACAGATTGCACTCTCCACTACGTCTGATGCCAAAGGGCCGGTAACGCACTTATGGATCAATAACGCAAATAACAAGTTTAAACAGTTGAAAGAAGTGGGGCAGACGGTAAACCTGACTTCATCGGGTCGCGGACGTGTATCAATGCCATCGGCAAATGTGGCGGGTATTATTGAAGGCAGCGATCCGAAACTGAAAGACGAATACCTCGTTCTATCAGCCCACTTTGACCATGTTGGTGTTGGCAAACAGGGCGGAAGTGCCTACCAGCCGTCGGACAGTATTTTCAATGGCGCGCGGGATAATACGATTGGAACCGTGGGCATTCTTGCAGCAGCCAAAGCCCTGTCGCAGCAGCGGCCCAAACGGTCGGTGCTGGTGCTGGCTCTTACCGGCGAAGAGGTTGGTTTGCTGGGTAGTCGATTTTATGCCGAGCATCCGCTGGTTCCTCTGAAACAAACCATTTTTGACTTAAATATTGATGGTGCCGGTTACAGCGATACGACGATTATTTCGGTCATTGGTTTAGAACGCACGGGAGCAAAAGGAGAAATTGAAGCCGGTGCCAACGCGTTCGGGCTGGGCGTTTTTGCCGAACCTGCTCCCGAACAGGGCTTATTTGACCGGTCGGACAATGTGAGTTTTGCGGCTAAAGGAGTTCCGGCTCCTACGTTCGCGCCCGGCATGAAAGCCTTCGATGAAGCGATTGCCAAATATTACCACCAGGCTATTGATAATCCTGAATCGCTGGATTTTCGGTACGTTCAGCGGTTTTGTCAGGCTTTTGCTCATACCGCCCGCCTGATTGCCGACCGTGCCACACGCCCCCAATGGATAGCGGGTGATAAGTACGAAGCCGCCGGGAAAGCGTTGTACGGCCAATAGTAGAGTTTGGCAGAATGCGCTTTTACCTGGTAAGCAGATTGCCGGTCAGCCCCAATAAAAACCGCCTGACAAATTAGAAAACTAAACAACCGATCTCAACGTTTATTTACCAATAACGACACTCGACATGCTATTCAAATATCTGTTTCTCCTTTCCCTGATTATTCTGTTCGTGCCGCCGGTGCGCCGGTTTGTCTTCTACTTACTCGTTGGCCGTCAGTTGGTTAAACAGCAGAAGCAACAGGCTGACCCATTTGGCAGAACGCGCGAAGGCGATGTTCGGGTAAATAGCCAGCCGAAAAAGGGCGATTCATCCTTCAAGGGCGGAGAATATGTTGACTACGAAGAAGTTAAATAAAATTATATTGATAAATCTCTGGCGGCCTTCGGGCCGCTTTTAGTTTTCGGTGGTTTCAACCTCGCGTTTGTATTTGACAGCTAAGCCAGTCATTGAGTACCCGTCGTCGGTCATGGACGTATAATAGGAGTAGCGAACGTCAACCAGGGCATCGGCACCGAGTTTTTTGGCTTGTAGCGTCAGTCGGGCCAATAGTAGTTCCTTTTGCTGCATATCATTTCCCCGGCTGAGCAACCGCTGATTACCCGCCTGCCGCGCCGATAATGGCAATTCTCCTTTCACTTCCAGGTTCTGCAAGGCAGCAAAGGGACGCTCCGGCCGCTGGGTGTCATAAAACACATCGACCGGATAATTCGGCTTGTTTTGCAGGTAAACGATAGGCTTAAAACACCCCGCCAAGCCCAATAAAATAAAGACCGATAGTATTCCGTGGGTTATTTTCTTTGTGAAATTAGTCATCGCTCATCATTCGTCACTGGAACGCCAGCCCGGTAATCGTTCATCAAAACCTCTGCCACGACTCGTGGGTAATGCGAATGTTCCAGCACCTGGACCTTTCGAGCTACGTCATCCGGCGTATCGGTTGGCAGGACGGAGCAGTTGGCCTGAAAAATAATCTGCCCTTCGTCGTACTGCTCATTTACGTAATGAATCGTAATACCCGATTCGGTTTCTGCGGCAGCAACAACGGCCTCATGGACGAAATGTCCGTACATGCCCTTCCCACCAAATTTAGGCAATAATGCCGGATGAATATTGATAATCTTATTGGTAAAAGCCTGTACCAAACCACCGGGCATGAGCCACATAAATCCGGCCAGTACGATTAAATCAATTCTCTGATTAAGAAGGAGTTGCGTAATACGGTCAGTATTGTAAAACGTGGCGCGGTCGATGAGTAATACCGGAATATGGATTTGCCTTTCGAATCCACGACGGACCCGGTCGATGATGCCTGCTTTTGGATTGTTGGTGACAATTAACGAAATCTCAACATCTGGGTTATCGAAAAAATGATGGGCAATTTTTTCGGCATTCGAGCCGGAACCGGAGGCAAACAGGGCGATACGTTTCAAAATCAGCAGGTATTAATCAGTCGCTGGCAGAAATTGGCTAAAAGACCGGTCGTTTTTTACTTCCTGTCGCCCAACCACTGCCCATTAACAGGTTCAAAAATACAACTTTTGTCTATTTTTGTGGACACTTGACCGAATCCAATGCTGGCAACCAAGCAACTCACGTTTGAATACGGCCCTGCGAAACAGTTTGTCTTTCCCGATGTGCAGTGCGCTAATCGCGAAGCTCTCCTGATTCTGGGGCAGTCCGGTACGGGGAAAACCACTTTTCTGCATTTGCTGGCCTTGCTGTTGACGCCTAAAAGCGGCTCGGTCGTTATTGGTCAAACCAACCTGACCCAGCTAAGTCCAGCCCAAACGGCGGCTTTCCGGGCGAAACATGTGGGCATTGTGTATCAGAAACCGCACTTTGTCAGTTCGCTATCAGTAATGGATAACCTGTTGATGGCGAATTATTTAGCTAATAAGCCGCAGGATAAAAGCCGCGCCCGTGAACTGGCCGGACAGTTGGGTTTTGGCGATTATCTGTCGAAGAAAACGAACCAGCTTAGTCAGGGCGAACAGCAGCGAGTGAGCATTGCCCGCGCCGTTATGAACCAGCCCGATGTCATTCTGGCCGATGAGCCAACCTCCAGCCTCGACGACGAAAACACCGACCGCGTGTTGACCCTCCTGCGCCAGCAATCCGAACAAATTGGCGCCAGTCTGATTGTTGTTACCCATGACCAGCGGCTGAAAGATGCGTTTCAGAATCGCGTAAGTTTATGAGGTTTGCGGTGCCAGCCGGTCAGTCTAACAAAAAATCAGATGCGTAAAATACTCTTTCTTCTCCTGCTGATTCCAGTCCTGTCAATCGCTCAAAATCGAAAGAAAAAGGATTATCTGGTCTCGGTCAATACGTCCTTCGGTACGATGCGCCTTGTGCTGTACGACCAGACGCCGAAGCACAAGGAAAACTTCATCAAACTTGTCGATCAGAAATTTTACGACAGTCTGCTGTTTCATCGCATCATCCCGCTGTTTATGATTCAGGGAGGAAACCCGGATTCACGTAACGTCCGGGCTGACGAGCCGCTCGGTGGTGGCGATATAGGGTATAAAATTCCGGCTGAAATTCTTCCGACGCTTTTCCACAAAAAAGGGTCATTAGCGGCCGCTCGTGGAGATAATCCCCAAAAAGAATCCAGCGGATGTCAGTTTTACGTCGTGCAGGGGCGCGTCTGGACGGATGAGGAATTGCAAAAACAGATCGACCGGGGCCATGCCCGCGCTCCCGAACGCGTCTATACGGATGAGCAGAAACAGACGTATAAAACCCTTGGCGGTTCGCCCCATCTGGATGGAAATTACACCGTATTTGGTGAGGTAATTGACGGACTGGCCGTTGTTGACAACATTGCCCGCCAACCCCGAAATGAAGTGGACCGGCCTAAACAAAACGTTCGCATGACCGTGACCGGCGAATGGGTCAAGAAAAAGAAGATTAAGAAACAGTACGGGTACACATACTTGTAGGCACGCAAAGTGTTGCGTCTCCACAAAAAACAACATGAAAAAACGAATTCTCCTAACTGGAGCCAACGGGTTGTTGGGTCAGAAATTAGTTGGCTTGCTCACGCAGCAACCGAACGTGGACTTAGTAGCTACGGCACGGGGCGACAACCGCCTGCCGTTCTCCGAAGGATACACCTACCGCTCATTAGACATCACCGACCGACAGCAAGTGCTGGACGTGATTGCTGATGTTCGTCCGAACGTAGTTATCCACACGGCCGCCATGACCGATGTGGATAAGTGTGAAGTTCATAAAGATGCGTGCTGGGCACAGAATGTGCAGGCCGTCGAATACATCATCGAAGCCTGTCGTCCAATCGACGCCTTCCTGTTGCACCTTTCCACTGATTTCATTTTCGATGGAACGTCCGGTCCTTATGACGAAACTGCTGAGGGTAATCCGATTAGTTTTTATGGCTGGAGCAAGCAGGCGGGTGAATCGGCGGTTCGGCACGCAAGCCGGGCGGACGCTCCGCTACGTTGGGCGATTGCCCGCACCGTGCTCGTGTATGGCATTGCCCACGATATGAGCCGCAGCAACATTATTCTGTGGGTCAAAAAATCGCTGGAAGACGGCAAAAATATTAAGGTAGTGACCGATCAGTGGCGCAGCCCGACGCTTGCCGAAGACCTGGCAATGGGTTGCTACCTCATTGCCGATCAGGAAGCCGAAGGAATTTTCAATATTTCGGGAAAAGAGGTGCTGACTCCCTATGAGATGGCGATTCAAACCGCCGATTATTTTGGACTCGACAAATCACTGATTGCGCAAGCTGATGCCTCGACGTTCACGCAGGTAGCCCGGCGTCCTCCGCGCACGGGGTTCATCTTGGACAAAGCCCGGACGGTTCTGGGCTACGATCCCCACACCTTTGCCGAAGGTATTGCAGTGCTGGCAAAGCAACTGAAATAAACCGCGTGGTATGGTACTCCATCTGAAAGTGAAACCCGGCAGCAAAGTGGATCAATTGGTTTACGATGCTGCCGGGGTGCTTACCGCCAAAATCAAAGCACCGGCGCAGGACGGCAAAGCCAACGTTTATTTAATCGAGTTTCTGGCGAAGCAATTCAGTATTGCCAAATCGAGTATTACGCTTGTCGCCGGATTCACCAATCCGCATAAACGATTGGAAATCGACGTAACGGACGAACAGTTTACACAGTTTTGGGCGAGAAATAACGAATAGGTTGTGCTCAAAAAGGCCGACTGCCGGATGACCTGGCGGGATAACCGCCACCCTCGCATCGTTAAAACACAAAAATCGCTGATTATCAGCGATTTTGTAAGTAGGTTGTTTACCCTTTTTAGGGGGTGTTGTACCAGGAGCGGGAGTCGAACCCGCACGGGCTTGAGGCCCACAGGATTTTAAGTCCGGCGTGTCTACCAATTCCACCATCCCGGCAACTCATTCCCGCCGAAGCGGGGGTTTACAAAAAAAGCACCGGACTCGGTGCCTTTTCTGTGGAGCGAAAGACGGGGTTCGAACCCGCGACCTCGACCTTGGCAAGGTCGCGCTCTACCAGCTGAGCTACTTTCGCATTACCATTTCGCCAGCCTATCGGCGAATTGTGGATGCAAAGGTAGCCTATTTTTAGCTGTTGTCAAGACCTGTGCTCAAAAAAATTTCACTGACCTCGCTTAGAAATAAGTCAAAAACTGATTCTGAGCAACTTAGGGCAGTATTTTATAACAACGGGTCATTTACCTGCGTATCGAATACACCCGTTAGCACCCGCCCATTTCGCTTCACCTGAACCCAGATTCGGTACTGGCCCGCCCGTGGAAACGAATATGGAAACGCAACCATGTTATTGATTTTCATGGCATGGCTCATACCCGGCATGGATGCTGTTAGCAAACGATTCTTCTCGGCCTCGGGTACCGTTTTGAGCCTGCTGACGTATGCGTCGATGCTATCGCGGAAGTGGACTGCGTCGGGATATTGAAACGTCCGGGCGGTGTCGGCAATGCGGCTGACCAGTGAGCCTTCTGCTGCCATTGAATACGTACCAACGGGGTGCAGGTGAATGTACACCGACCCATCGGAGCGCAAAATAGCCGCGTGACCATCCATGCCCAGATAAGGTTCTAATGGCGCGGCCTTTCCCTGTGCGTCGGCAACGGCGAATTTCAACGTGTACAGCTTTCCGGCGTCAAGTGTTACGCCGGGTTTATCCATCCAGAGCATCGTAGAGCCGTCTGCAAGTTTCACACTCGCTCCGGGTTTTCCACAAACAGCCATGTCATCATCCAGATTCGGCACGTTAACCGCATTTGCTTTTAAACCCATTGGTTCGGTAATCAGCCAGCTATCATCCGGGTCCGTGAGCTTAGCCGAAGCAGCCGATTGAGCCGTTATTTTCAGGGAAGGCACGTCAAGGGTGTCGGTCAGGGTTTCGGCGAACCCGCTCCGGTACACTACGTCGGCATAGAGCAGGTATTTGCCGCCCGGCAGTGGCGGCAGGGCCGACGTATAATTGAGCGTATCGCGCCGGTTAGGGTGCAGGTGAGCAAACGCATCCAGTCCCGGTCTGGATTGACCGGGTCCATCCAGACCGGGCATTCTGACCAGAAAAGCGTGCATCAGTTTGCCATGATCGGGCAGTATGTAGCTCATCATCCGGCGTTTCTGACGGTCGGTTCCGAAGCCGGTTGTATCGAACTGAATTGTCAATTGCCGCTGTGCGTTCCCGACTCGAACAGATGTATGAATAGGAACAGGCCGATACAGTTGTACTGTCCGGTAGTCTTCCGCCGTGCTGGTCCACCATGTCCGCCAACCCGCCAGAATGAGCACCAGAACCACCAAACCAACGCCCATACCCGCCATTCGCCGACGCCGGAGTTTGGGCGGGGCGGATTGGCCGGGAGCCACAATACCATCGGCATTACTGGCACCGATAATCGTAACGAGCATGACAACCAGCAACAGACCCATCGCGGCCAGTCCCCAGCCTGTTCCGGCGGGCATATCGCGCAGCGCCGTTGCTATGGCCATTACGGGTACAATGACCTGCTGTTTGCCATCGGGACCATCAATGCTCAACTCAACACTCGATGAGCCTGAACTCATCAGCCACAAATCACCTTCGTAACGATTGTTGCCGGTAGCAATCAGGATATCGTGCGTAGGGGCACCTTTGTTGCCGGAGCGAAAATAAATGGGCCGGGCACCGATGTTGCTCACCCGCCCCTGCTCGACAAAGACGGTCACTTTGGCGGTTCCGGGCACTACGTCGGGCGGCTGTATGCTAATCAAAAGCTGGTACTTACCAACCTGTTTCTGCACAATAACGCCCGAACTGCCCACGTGGCCGTTCGCCATTGGTGAATGAGCGAAGGATAGAATGAGCGAAAAAAGCAGCGCGAACCACTTCGCCCCTCTGCACCTTCTGTAATTTGTCGTCTTCATCTTTCTGATATCCATTCGCTTCATCGCACGACTCGTTTCATCCAGTTTCCCCACAGCAGACCGACACGGGCCGATAACGTAGCATAAATCAAGGCTTTGCCAAACCCAATCCAGAAGTCAGCGGGTGACTGTTTTAGCCAGGGCGGAAATGCATACCGATATTCCCACTCGGGTGGGCTGTCATACGTCCAGGAATACGACAGAAAAAAGCCGTTCCGGGCGTAGGGCGAAGTTGTCAGAAACTCACCAAAAGGCCATTGAACTGCCAGCAGAACAGCCATGAATACAAGAGCATACAGTCCGGCCAGCAGCCAGTCGTTTATTTTACGTTTTCCTTCAGCAGACGTATCAAAGCGGTGCATCAGCCAGTCGAGGGCCAGCCCCGGTATAATCAGCAGCAAGGGAAACATAAAGGGCTGATAGTGCGTGATCGGGTTAAGAACGGGGCCAAGCCGGGGTGTAGCCGGAAAATTCTGGAGAATCCAACTGGGCAGCACCATAGCCAGCATGTACACACCGGTAATGGTAGTAATTGGCCAGCGCAGGAGTGAAGCCCGTCCAACAGCCAGCAGATAAAATGGAAAGATGATGGCGGCTGTCGCATAGAAACCGGAGTCGTGCGATTCACGCATCCCCGTCGATTCGGAAAGCAGCGTGTAAAGCATTACCAGCAGCAAGCCAGCCGAAATAGCAAACAACCACTTGAGACGTGTTGCCCGCCCGTGGCTGTCCGCCGGGATATTCATCGACCCAGTGCGATACTGATTTTGCAGCGCCAGCACACCCGCCATTGCCCCAAACTGTACCGTCATGATACCGATAGCCAGAATGGTATGCGGAGGTGTAAGTATTTGTACGTCGAGGCCATACGTATTATGCCACCAATCGTCGAACGGGGCGGATGTAAGCATAGCCAGCGCGCCCCACACGCAGAACATGGCGCCCAGCGGTCCGTAGAAAACACCCCAGAACGGAACGGCGGCTGCTCTGCCGGGGTGATTTTTAGTCAGCGTCAGGTTCAGGATGCGATAGGCCGAAAATAAACCCGCCACCACAGCACCCACGTAAATAACAACGTGCGGGGGTGCAAATAACCCATCGCGGCCAATGCTCATG
>JANPJE010000370.1:0-2965 GCA_031425355.1 Spirosoma sp.
GTGCGATTTCAATGCGCTCACATTCAGCACAATGAGGCCATTTTCATTTTGCGGATCGGCGGCAAGCATCATGTAATACCAGGGTCGCTGCCACAGGTTTTTATCCTCATTGATCAACTGCCAGTTATTGCCCGCATCGTCAGAGCGATACAGACCACCTTTTGCATTTTCGACCATCGCGTACAGGCGGTTCGAGTTGGCGGGCGACACAGCGATGCCAATCTTACCAAGCATTCCTTTTGGCATTCCCGGACGGTCGTGTAAGCTAACCCACGTATCGCCCCCGTCGGTGGATTTGTAGAGACCGCAACCCGGCCCGCCACTGCTCATTTTGTAGCTGTTGCGGTACGCCTGCCAGGTGGACGCATAGACGATGGACGGATTATTGGGGTCGAGTTCAACGACGGCGGCACCGGTACTGTCATTTTTCGCCAGAATGTGTTTCCAGGATTTGCCACCATCGGTGGTGCGGAAAACGCCCCGTTCCTTATTGGGTGCAAACGGATTTCCCAGCGCGGCCACATACGCTACGTCCGGATTTTGGGGATGGACTTCGATATTACCAATAGCATCGGCCATCTTTAGCCCCATGTGCTTCCACGTTTTCCCGGCATCGGTCGATTTATAGACCCCGTCGCCGTAGGAAATATTGCTTCGGATATCGGCTTCGCCCATGCCAACGTAAATCGTATTCGGATCGGATGGGGCGACCGTAATGGCCCCGACCGAAGTGGATTTAAACGTACTGTCGGAGATAGGCATCCAGTTGGCCCCGCCATCGACGGTTTTCCAGACGCCCCCGCCCGTTGCGCCAAAGTAATAGGTAAGCGGCTGGTCGGGGTGCCCGGCTGCGGCCAGCGACCTCCCCCCCCGAAACGGGCCGATGTTGCGCCACCGAAGTCCGTTAAAGAGGCTGTCAGGCGTTTGCCGGACGGTTGCCGACGTGGTTTTCGGTTTTCGCTGGGCAAGTCCGGGGTTGGTCAGGAGCAGCGAGGCCATGAATGCCCCGGCAACGAACGTAAATTTGTGCATCATAAAAAGTAAGCGAATACTGGGTGATGATGGTAGGTTAATTGAGTTTTAAAAGAAGTTCAAAACCAACGAAACGTTTATTTCGTGTATTTTGCTAACTACAGGTGAAATAGTACCCTCATTCGTGCTAATCCCAAATTTAATTGGTTTTACTTGTATAAACTGTTTTTTTAGATGACTGATATATGTTGCACCGGAATAAATCCCGGTGCAAGTCATTAAGTACAGTGAGGTATGACCTGTAGCAGATCAAACTTGGTGCGAGTCATTCAACTGCTCAAATTACTTGCACCGCAACGGCGGCCCGGCGGGATTCATCCCGGTGTAGCCTTCCCTCAGCACATACGCAAATTATGCAGAAATTTATACTTCTTTTATCCTTCCTGATCATCTGTGTGTCAGGCTATTGTCAGGAATTGACGATAAAAGATGCCGACGATTACCAGCCACTCGACGGGGTAACACTGTTGAGTGAAAACCCGCAGGCGTCGGCGATTACGGGTACGAATGGGCGGGTAACTATTTCAGCACTCAAAGGCGCAACCGCTATTCAGATACGTACGGTTGGTTATCAGACGCAAACCATCAGCTACGATGAACTGGTCGGGAAAGGGCTGATGCTGTACGTAAAATCGTCGTCCGTCTCGCTGGAGCAGGTGGTCGTGACGGCCAACCGCTGGAGCCAGTCGAGTCGGGATGTTCCGGCAAAAATCACGATTATTTCAGCTAAAGACGTTGCGTTTCAGAATCCGCAGACAGCCGCCGATTTGCTGAGTATCTCGGGCGAAGTGTTTATCCAGAAAAGCCAGCAAGGTGGCGGCAGCCCGATGATTCGCGGATTCTCGACCAACCGCCTGTTAATCACCGTGGATGGCGTACGGATGAACACCGCCATTTTTCGAAGCGGTAATCTACAGAATGTCATTTCGTTAGATCCATTTGCCATCGCCAGTACCGAAGTGCTGTTCGGGCCGGGGTCGGTCATGTACGGCAGCGACGCCATTGCCGGGGTGATGAGTTTTCGTACGCTAACACCCGAATTAGCTACCGGCGTAAAATCCGTTGTGTCGGGAACAGTGGTCGGACGTTATTCGTCAGCCAACAGCGAACGTACCGGCCACGCCGACGTGAGCATCGGCTGGAAAAAGTGGGCACTCCTTACCAGTATCTCGCATAATACGTTCGGTGATTTACAAATGGGAGCACATGGACCCAACGAGTACCTGCGCCCGGAATATGTTGAACGCGTTGAAAATGAGGATCGGGTGATGTTGAACGCTAACTCACGGGTGCAGCGTCCAACCGGTTATTCGCAGATCAACCTAACCCAAAAGGTCAGATTCAAACCCGGCGAGCGGTGGGATTTTAACTACGGATTCCACTATTCAACCACGTCTGACATTCCCCGTTACGACCGACTGATCCGGTATCGTGGGGGGTTGCCGCGCTCTGCCGAATGGCATTACGGACCGCAAACGTGGCTAATGAATAACGTATCAATGAGCCATCGGGCGTCGTCGGGTGGGTTTTACGATCAGATGACTGTCCGGCTGGCGCATCAGTTTTTTAACGAAAGCCGGATCGACCGCGATTTGACCGATACCCAGCGACGAACAACACAAGAAAATGTACAGGCGTTTTCGGCCAATATCGACTTCGACAAACGCATTACGGGCAAACAGCGGCTATTTTATGGATTGGAAGCCATCTATAATGATGTCGTTTCTACGGCTACCAACGTCAATATAGATACCGGTGCTACCGAACCCGGAGCTCCGCGTTACCCCAAATCGAACTGGGCATCATACGCGGCTTACCTGACGTATCAACTGAAAGCCAGCGACCGCGTAACGGTTCAGGCGGGTGCCCGCTATAATCAGTTTCTGCTGAATTCGCAGTTCGAGACAACGTTTTACCCGTTCCCGTTCACAAC
>JANPJE010000371.1:0-5438 GCA_031425355.1 Spirosoma sp.
GCAACCGGCGCATCGAAAGGAAAATAAAATCTGGACAAGTTGGCTGGACAGGATTAAACAGGATTTTCTGGATAGTGGTAAAAATTCTGTTTAATCCTGTCCAACCGACTTGTCCCCATTTAAAAACACAGAATAAGTATGTTCGTAAAAATAGCTTCTGCGTATGTTCAGGCGGGATTGATCATGGCTGTTGTGCTGACCAGTGCCATCAATTCGGCTTGTACGGCACAAAAAACGAAGGCTGGGAAAGACGGTTTCGTCCAGATATTCGACGGTAAATCGCTGAAGGGGTGGGACGGCGATCCGACGTACTGGCGGGTTGAAAATGGTAATCTGGTCGGCGAAATTACGCCTGCAACCCTGCTGAAAACCAACTCATTCATTATCTGGAAGGGTGGCGAACCCGGCGATTTTGAATTTAAGGGCGAGTTCAACATCACCGAAGCCGGTAACTCGGGCATCAATTACCGCAGCGATCAACTGACCGACGTACCGTTTGCGTTGCGCGGCTATCAGGCCGACATCGACGGCAAAATTCGATATACCGGCCAGAACTACGAAGAACGCAAACGCACAACGCTGGCCTATCGCGGCCAAAAAACAACGATTCCCGCTTATACGGGGGCCGCAACGCCCGAGGCTGTCCGGGCAAATGTTAAAAGTAATGCCTGGTCGGGCCTGACGGTGACGGGTTCGTTGGGTAGCTCCGACTCGCTCAAGACTTTTATAAAAAGTGAGGATTGGAACACGTTTCATCTGATCGTAAAAGGCAATCGTTTACAGCACTTTATCAACGGCGTTCTGATGAGCGAGGTAACCGACGAGGATACCGTCAATGGCAAGTCGAAAGGATTGCTGGGCGTGCAGGTACACGTTGGCCCGCCCATGAAAGTGCAGTATCGAAACCTGATGCTCAAGCAGTTGTAATTAATTGGTTGATTGGTGAATTAGTCGCCTGAGTCGCTGTAGATACCAGCGCAATAACCAATTAACTAATCCACCAATCAACCAAAAACCAATTTGGCACCGCAACCCTGGACAGACAAGTTATCTAATCCGGCCCAGCTTGGCGGCATTGAAACATCCGTGCTCGACAATGGGGCCGGACGAGGCACCCGCATTGCCTGGATTAATACCGGAACAGGGCTACGTTATAAAGTGGTCATTGACCGGGCGATGGACATTGCCGATGCCTTTTACAATCAACATAGTCTGGCCTGGCTGAGTCATTCCGGCACTACGTCGCCCCAGCCGTTTTCGGATAGGGGACTCGACTGGCTTCGCACTTTCAACGGCGGCTTACTCACGACCTGCGGCCTGTCGCACGTGGGCGGTCCGGAAGCCGATGCACATGGCGAACGCGGCATTCATGGCCTGATCAGTAATATTCCTGCCGAGATCGAGAGTATCATTCAGCCCGACCCGCTGACGGGAAATCTGGACATGAGCATTACCGGACGGATGCGAGAAACAAAGGTGTTTGGACCAAGCTTGGAATTAAAACGAACCATTTCGGGAACGCTCGGCCAACCTGCGATCCGAATTCGCGATGAGGTCATCAACCGGGCCAATACAGCGGCTCCACATATGCTGCTGTACCATTTTAACTTCGGCTGGCCATTCGTCGATGAAGGGACAAAACTGATTTGGCAGGGTGACTGGCAGGCGCGTGAAGGCGGAATAAACAGCCATATTTTTCAGGACGGTTATGATTTTCGCACTTGTCCCGCTCCGTTGAACGAGCACCTCGGCACGGGCGAAGCGGTTGCGTTTATTGACGCTACACCCAACGATACTGGGTGGTGCAGTGCCGGACTGCATAACCCGCAACTCGGTTTGGCCGTGGCCCTGCGGTTTCAGAAGGCTCAATTACCCTGGCTAACGAACTGGCAGCACTGGGGCAAAGGTGAATACGTAACGGGAATTGAACCCGGAACGCACCCGCCCATCGGACAGGCGAAAGCAAGAGAACAGGGCACGCTCATACTCCTGGAACCGGGCGAAAGCCGAACCTACGATGTCGAGGTCGAGGTGCTGCACAACCCCACCCAGATCAGTCAATTCACAAAACATAAAGCAGTTAATTTTTAAAATTTAGTATCAGGATACACCGGGCTGAATCCCGGTGTATCCTGATACATATCAACCCAACAAAAAAGTAAACGTTAATGGAAATAACATCAGCGGTGAGCATAGCAGAAAAAGCATTGGAACAGGGCAAGGGCGTTTTGCGGCTGGCCCCAACATGGGTGCCCCGGTCGTTTTGTGTACCCGGTCGGCGAATCAAACTGCACCCCGACGATTACTACGTACTCGGCGGTGAACGGGGCGGCATTGACGAACGCTGGCTGTCATCGACCACGCCCGCAGAAAATGGCCCGCTAACCGGCGAAAATGAGGGGTTGAGTGCTGTTGTTTTCAAGGATGGAGCCAACGAAACGCAGTTCTTATTGAAGGACGCCATCAACGAACTCAAGGGTGAATTGATTGGCGACCGGCTGTGGGACGAGTACGGTAGCTGGCCGATGTACTCCAAGTTTTTCGACAACATGGGGCCACTGCCGCATCACCTCCACCACAACGACGAACAGGCCGCGCTCATTGGTCAGTTGGGCAAGCCGGAAGCGTATTACTTCCCACCACAACTGAACAACCACGGGGGCGATTTTCCGTACACGTTTATCGGAATTGCGCCCGGCACCACCAAAGAACAAATCCGCGAATGTCTGGTCAACTTCACCAAAGGTGATAACAAAATCACCAACTTTTCGGCAGCGTATCGGCTCGAACCCGGCACCGGCTGGGACGTACCACCCGGACTGCTTCACGCGCCGGGAAGCCTGTGTACCTACGAGCCGCAGAAAGCATCCGACGTATTCGCCATGTATCAGTCGCTGGTTAACGAAGCGATTATTCCCGAAGAACTGCTGTGGAACGGTACGCCCAAAGATCGCATCGGCGATTTCGACCAGTTGCTTGAAGCCATCGACTGGGATCTGAACGTTGACCCGAACATGATGGCAAACCGCTTTATGGCCCCCAGGCCAGTCAGGGATTTGGCCGGAATGCGGTCCGAAGGGTACGTCGAGAATTGGGTTTGTTACAAGTCCGATGCGTTCAGTGCCAAGGAGTTAACCGTTTTTCCGGGAACGACCGTAACCATCAAAGACAGTGCGGCTTACGGCCTGATTGTGATGCAGGGACACGGCAAACTTGGCGTTTGGGATATCGAAACTCCCGCGCTGATTCGGTACGGGCAATTGACGAACGACGAGTTTTTTGTGAGCGAAAAAGCGGCTCTGGAAGGCGTAACGATTATCAACCCATCCACCACCGACCCGATTGTCATTCTGAAACACTTTGGTCCGAATAATCCAGATTTGAATTTATAACCAGTTTGTCGTTCGTGGTTTGTGGTTGCTGTCGCATGTGTAAACTACGAACTACAAACCACAAACTGTAAAAACCAAACCCTCATGAACGAAAATAACTATCCTAAACTCCACAACGCTACCTGGCCGGGTATCGTAGGCAAAGGCCCTGATTCCGAGCCACCCATCCCGTTCGATACCATGCTCGAAATGACCGCTGCCGCCGAGGTGGACGGTGTCAAATTCGATGGTGTCGATATCGGTCTGATGGACCCGCACCTCAACATCGATATGTCGGACGACGACATCAAACGGCTGGCCGATAAGGTGTCCGGGTATAATCTGAACATCGGTTCGATGGTTGCACCGATTTGGGGCAATCCGGCAATGGGCAGCAAGGAGGAGCGCGCTCAATTTGTCGAAATGATACGTAAAGCCTGCCATGTTGGGCAACGGCTGCGCGAGTTAGGCGTTCGGCCCAGTGGGGTCGTGCGGGTCGATTCGGCCAGTTCGCCCCATAGCTGGGATGCCGACCCGGCGGGAAACACCAAACTGATTGCCCAAACGTTCCGCGAAGCCTGCGACGTAGCGGCTGACTTCGGTGAAAAATTAGCCGCCGAGGGCGAAATATGCTGGGGCGGTATGCAAAGCTGGAAAACTATGATTGATACGCTGGAAGCCGTTGATCGCCCAAATATGGGTTTTCAAGCCGATATGGCGCACACGTTGCTCTATACAATGGGGTATAACCGTGAACAGGACCGCATTTTGCCCGAAAATTTTGACTGGAGCGACCGTGCAGCCCTGACTGAAGCACTGAAAAAATTGACATCGGCTCTGCGGCCCTGGACCATCGACTTCCACGTTGCCCAGAATGACGGTACGGTATTTGGCTCCGGTTCGCACGACAAAACGGGTCGCCATTGCCAAGCACTGGACCCGAACGGAAAGCTCGATGTTGCCAACGATGCGGCTTTCTGGCTGCGTGACGAGACCGGCCAGCTTACTAAAGCCTTCAACCACATTTGCTGGGATGGCTGTATGTTTCCGAACCAGGTCATGAACAACCAGCAGACCTGGAACGATATTCTGGCGACGATGATCAAGGTCAGGCAGTTACACGGCTGGTATCAAGCCAGTTAAAAAAGTTTGTGGTTTGTCGTTCGTACTCACGAGCTAAAGCCCATGGGTACGAACGACAAACCACAAACCGCAAACTATTTTCATACACATGGCAACGAAAAAAGAACTACGAATAGGCTTAATAGGGACCGGTCTGATGGGCCGGACCCATTCCAATGGTTATAATCAGGTAAGTCATTTCTTCCCCGAACTCACGCATCAACCCGTGTTAAAAGCGGTTTGCTCGCGCAATGAAGAGAACGTACGAAAATTCGCCGATCAATGGGGCTACGAATCCGTCGAAACTGACTGGAGGGCACTCGTCGCCCGTGACGATATTGACGCGGTTGACATTTGCACCCCCAACGATACACACGCCGAAATTGCCATTGCGGCTGCCGAAGCCGGGAAGATGATTTTGTGCGAAAAACCACTTGCCCGCACATTGGCCGAAGCACAAAAAATGGTCGAGGCTGTTGAGAAGGCGGGGGTTGCGAATACCGTCTGGTACAATTATAGGCGTGTTCCGGCGGTCACGCTGGCCAAGCAAATCGTCGATTCGGGCAAGCTGGGCAGGATTTTTCACTACCGGGCAAACTTTCTTCAGGACTGGACCATCAACGCCGATCTTCCGCAGGGCGGAACGGCTCTCTGGCGATTAGACGCCGAAGCCGCCGGATCGGGCGTAACAGGTGACCTGCTCGCGCACTGCATCGACACGGCCATGTGGCTGAACGGAGCCATCACCGACGTATCGGCGGTTACCGAAACATTCATTAAAGAGCGGGTTCACCAGTTGACTGGCAACGTGCAAAAGGTCGGTATTGATGATGCCTGCCTGTTCCACTGCCACTTCGAAAATGGTTCGCTTGGCCTCTTTGAAGCCACCCGATACGCCCGTGGACACAAGGCGTTGTACACCTTTGAAATCAACGGCGAACATGC
>JANPJE010000372.1:0-7657 GCA_031425355.1 Spirosoma sp.
ACAACGGCATCTTCCGACGGATAGGACGGCAACGCCGACGCGGGCAGCGCGACCCGGATGGTAGCATCGACTTTGGCCGGAGCCGACCGTTTGAATTTGTATTTATAGTTCCAGGCCGCCACCAGCGCGTCGTACTGGGCCACGCTCACATAGGCAAACGCGCGGGCCGTGTAGGGCGGATTGGCGAACGGAAACCGGGGGTCGGCCAGTGGATTAGCCGCATCGGGCACCGGGTATTTCCCATCGGCGTTCGACGCGGGCGGTACGTTATAGCGGGCAGCCAGTTCACGGGCGATTTCATTCCAGCGATAAACCGCGCCCGCACCCCAATACACAACCGCTTCCTGCTGTTCCTGCGTCAGACTGGCCGATTTAGACTTAAGATCGGCGATTTCGGCAATGTATTCGGCAGACGTGACAGCCGTTGGTGAAGCCACTGTTACGTCGGTGGGTGCGGTGAGTACGTAGGTTTTCCACGCACCGGCTTTATCATCGACACTGGCTGGTACGTAACCCACGCGCTGCGGTTCTGAAATGCTTTTGTCGCAAGATATAACTGTGGCTGTCAATGCGATAGCAAAACAGCTAATGGTAAGTAATTGACTATATTTTTTCATGATAGTACGGATGCTTCGATTACTTCTTAAAATTGATTTGATACAGAACCCCCACCATGTAACTGGTGCTCTGCCCAACATTCAGGCCATCGACCACGTAACCGACGCGGGCGTTTAGACCGATGTTGCGGGGCTGCACTTTACCATACCAGCCTACCGAAGTAGCTTGCATGTTGTTGGTCGGAAACGGCATATCGTTTCGGCGGATGTTGTCGCCATCGAGGCAGGCCGTGCGCTCAGCCCATACTTCGGTTTGCCATCCTTTGCGCAGAACGCCTAACCGAACAGCAGCATCATACACGTTCGGCACACCCACAATATTCGTGTTGTAAACCCGATTATCGGCCTGATAAGCGTCCCGGTCGGTTTTGGTATTGCTCCGCCAGCCGTAGCTGCCATGCGCCGTTACGTACAGGCCCGTTTTTGGTTCGCGGTAGTTGGCCAACAGTCGTCCGGTAAAGGTGCGGCACTGCAACCCGATAGACATGGGCAGAAAATCCGGCACGTAGTTACCAATGGGAATCGAGCCGCCCACGATGGCGTTGAGCGAAAATCCGCCAACCTTCACCGCTTTTACTTTCAGCCAGGCTGACAGGTCTTGTACGCCCTTCTGTCCCATGAGGTTACCCGCGCTGGTACTTGTCCAGACGTAGGGCAGGCTAAGAATGACGTTTACCCGGTTGCTGATTCCGATGGCAGGCATCAGCATCGCGCTTTGGGTTGTGTGCGTACCGATGTTGAAATTCTCACGTTTGAGCGTGTTTTCCCAGTACTGATTCCAGGAACTATGCCCATACATTGCCGCGATACACACTTGTTTTTTACTCATGTAAATCGCATCGTGCGGCATCTGCGCCTGAGCCGCTAAGGGCGTCAGTAGTGCTGCAAAGAGCAGATAGTTTAGACTTGTTTTCATTGGTTGGTATTCAATTAAGAGTACGATGGAATGTTAAATAGTAAGCCCAACGGTCAATACGGCACTGCGGCCATCGGACGGCCAGACACCCGGACCCGGATAAAATGTCGGGCGTTTGGTAAAATATTGCCGGTTCATCAGGTTATTGATACTACCGCGAATGGTTAGCCCACGTTTGCTGTGCCAGGTACCGTTCAGGTCCCACAGGCTATAAGCCGGTACCGGTCCAACGGCACCATTGGCCGAGGCAACGGGCGTATTCAGCGCGTCGGAAAATGTTTCGCTCACGTAGCTGTATTGCAGCGTCAGGCTGGCCGTTCCGTAGCGAGCCGTCAGGCCATTGCGGGTGGTCCAGCGCGGGGCCGACTCCACCCGATTACCCGTGACGGTTCGATTTTCCGCTCCGGCAGACACACGCCCATTCAGGTAACGGGCGTTGTTATAGGCCGTTGAGGTGAAGCCGCTGATTGAAACCCGTGCGGTGCCAATCAGTTGCCCTTCGATTAATGCTTCGACACCCGTGCTTCGGCTATCGCCGATGTTGGTGCGGAAAACGTAGTTCGTTCCGTCAGTGTTGGTCAGCAACAGCGTACCCAGGCGATTCCGGTAGAGCAAATCAAAAACTGTGATGTTCAGGTGCAATCCCTGCCAGCGACCATCGACACCGACTTCGGCATTGTAGCCATAAGCGTCTTTCAGATTCTTGTCGATACGTTCATAAACCGATGTCGGAATGATATCCTTAAAAATGACCGGACGGTAAGCCTGCGACCAGCCGCCGTACACTTTGACGGCATCATTGAGCTGGTATTGACCGTTGATACCCAGCAACGCAAATTTGTGATTGATGTCCGTTGGCAGATTGATGGGATCATAGTAGTCAATGGCGCCCCGAAATTCTGTTTTCCCATTTTCTACCCGAATACCCGGCGAAAGGGTCAATCGGTCGGTAAGCGAGAACTGGTTCTCGGCAAATACGGCAACGTTCCTGCTCCGAAAATGCATGTCACGCCGGAAGGGATTCGTCAATGATAAATCAAAATCCGTTCCGGTTGTGCCGCCCCCCAACTGCCGGCGGTGCAGATCGGTGCTGATTAACTGGACTCCGGCCGCCACGGTCGCGCCCATAGTTCCTACCTTATAGCGATGCAATACCCGCAATTCAGTGGTATAACTATGAAAGTTATCAATGTCGACCTGCCGGGGTGCGTACTGCTTTGTGATCCGGCTAATGGTATCGGGTACGGTGGCTAACCGGTCGAACAACACGCTGTTTCGGGCACCCAAAACCGCCGATGTAGTCCAAAGAAAGCGCGTCCGGCCTGAAAGTTGCCAATCGAGTTTTACCGATGGAATGTAGATATCAGGGTTAAAATAATTGCGGCTTCGGGTCGATTGACGGGGATTCTGAGCGAATAGGGCATCCGTTAATTGACCGGGAATCTGGTAAGTGTAAGTTGATCGACCAAACTCTGCCGTTATTCCCAGCCGTTGCGTTGCCTGATAATGCAGCCGCCCAAATTGAGCCTGTGCATCCGATTGACTGTTTTTCCGATACCCATCCGAATGCCGACGGTAGTAATATGCATAATACGTCCATTTTCCGATGCGTCCACCAATGGCGTTGTAGGTACTGACTAACCCGTACGAACCAACCGAATTAACCGTCTCGAAGCCAAATTGGCGCGTAGTATCTGCTCCTTTGGTTACGTAGTTGATCATACCACCAAACTGCGCCCCATATTGCAGCGAAGCCGTACCACGAACCAGCTCGATCTGACTGATACTTTCCATCGGGGGTGAATAATGGCTGGCCGGGTAACCATACATATCGGAGTTAGTAATGACCCCGTTCTGGCGAACATTATTCTCCCAGGACCGATGTGCATCAAGGCCTCTCGTTGCTATATTTATCTGATTTCCAGTACCGTCCATGTCATAAACGAATACGCCGGGAATCCGCGCGAACACCTGCCGGGGCGTCTTTTCGGCCACATTCACGTCTATCTCCGACAGTTGAATGGCTTCGCTTCGTTTTCCTCCCATCAAATACGTACCATGCACATTGGGCAACGACCCAACAACCGTTAAGCGGCTACCTTTTACCGTAACCTGATTGAGGGTCCGCGTCGGGAGCGAATCAATGCTAATTGGTGATACGAATGGACGTGCCATAATGCTTTGATTCATAATAAACTGGCTAATCAAGGCAATTGCCAGGCACTTAATTAGCCATTTACTAAGCTGATTACCAACTAATTTCATGGTTGAGTAGCGAACGAAATGAACTATGTCACACAGGCAGAGCATAACTTCCAACCGCCCTGCCTGTGAGCGTTGCGTGTTGCTTATCACTTAAAACCAGCGCGATACGTTAACAGAAACCAAGTAATCGGCGAAGGCAGCATCGCCCTGTTTTAGACCCAGCGGGTCGAGTCGGTCGGAGTAGCTTTTGATGCGATTCCGATAAACCGCTATTGGTACTGTTGCGGCCACCGATGTTTTATGGCGCATGTACGATAGCCCCGGCTCAACCGAAACAATGTATCCCGGACGACGGAAGCCGTTGCTGCCGCCGAACGCGTCAATACCCGGAACACCTTCAACCCGACCGCCAAGCATGATGGCCAGACCGGGAATCGCTTTGATCGACTGACTCAATCCAATGCGGGCTGCAAACTGATCGGCCACCGAGAACCGGCCCGTTACAAGGTCAATTGTTGTAGCTTCAGGATTACGAACGGTGCTGTTGGTTTCGCGCGGGTTGAACAGATAAAACCCATTGGCATAAGCGGTTAACGTACTGGTAATCTGTGCATATCCCTGTAGCTCGACGCTCACACCCACACCACCATCGCCAAGCTGAATCGACTGATCGACGGTTTTATTGATGGTGTAATCCATGCCTTCTTTGGTCAGTTTGTGAAAATCGCCGGTCACGCCGTAGTTGCCCGTTGGGAGTTTGACGCCCAGCCCGGCGGCCAGATTTGCTTTAGGTAATTTGACGGGATTAACGAGCCAGTAACTCCCCGAAATACGCAGATCGCCGATGCCCTGCGAGCCGGTATGAAAGCGTTTCTGTCCCGGATTCTGCGTGATTGAGTTGCCGTAATGTTCGTATAGCGATGAACGATCGTTATACTGAATGGGCAGATTGGCCGAAAACGAAAGCCGCTGATTGACCATATACGTGATGCCCAAATCAATAGCGTGCGATACGTTAACCACTTCCGTACCCTGTTCAACACGATGTTTCTGCTCCACATCGCCCACAAAATGTTTGTAGGAACGAAAAAAACGATACCCTGCCGACACTTGCCAGTGGCCGGTACGCTGTTTGAAATAATCGGCAGAACCCGCCGGAGACGCGCTGCTCATGTGCCGAACCGCCACACAACCCTGCGCCGATACGAGCGTATTAGAAAATAGAATACAGGCAAAAGCCAGTACGATGATGTATATTGATTTCATGCTCGAAAAATGTCTGAGAAAATGAATACGTAACGCCGTGCAGATGGGCCGACCAGGTCAAAGCCCTTAAACCTGTAGGAGAACAGGAAACCATGCATTGGCTGAAAATTGCCGGTTAGCTGATCTGTAGATATACAGATCTCCGGCGGCTTTCGTGTAGCTATACATCAGGGAAATTCACTTCCAATAGTCTGTTCTACGGTATTACCACGAACGCAGTAATGACGCCAACAGGAACAATCCAACCCCATCAGACAGGCACTCAAACCGCAGAACATGGGTAAGAAAACCGGTAACTAACGCGTAGAAAAGGGCTTGTTAGAGCACCTGTTCGGTTGGCCAGGAAGAGTAAGTGAATTCACCAAAATGCATCGCAACGCGATGGAGTACGTACCTCAGACTTCGGGAGGGGGCGAATGAACAGGAAGCGCACGGGCCGCAATCACGAACAGAACGTTGGGAATGCGAACGGCTTCGCGCCAGTTGGGGGCAAGAAAATCAAAAACCGCCCGGGGGTTGGGCGAGTATTCTTTAAGCAAAAACTTAAGCAGTTTATTCGCCTTCTGATGTGAATCGGTAGCGCCCGTAATGTGGTCGTTCAGGAACGAAAGCAGGTCACTCGTCCAGAATGAAGCGTTTTCCGACTGCAATCCGGCAATGTGCAGCGTATCACCCCGAACCTCCAGACTAACAACACTGTAGTAATGACCCCGGTAGCTGAACCCATCCGACGTTGTGCGGGTAATGGCGCTGGCGTCGGGCTTGTCTTTCAGGGGAATTTGAAACTCAACGATGCTATCCACCGAGCGGTAGACCAATAGCCGTTCCGACAGGTCGTGCTCTGCCTGCCACCACGTACCGACAAACACCAGCACGTAAGCCAGCGTATGGTAGAGGAACAGGCCAAAAAGACCGATGGAAACTGCTTTTTTCACAACTAATATTAAGGAAACTTTTCACAAAAATAATACTAATTTCTGAACAAAATCCACGCAACTCCAGTATGCCCGTATTTTTACTCAATTTTCTTTCCCATCAGTTCTCCAGATCAGCGTGTGTATCGCATAACAAAGACCAGTTTTTTTAGGAAACAGGGTATACGAATTGGCCGATGCAATCAAAAATTGTACTTTTGTGTTAGGCCAATACCGCATGATTTACGACAACCACAATCGCCCCATTACGTACCTCCGGCTGGCCGTAACGGACCGCTGCAACCTGCGGTGCTTTTACTGCATGCCTGAGGAAGGCATCAAATACCTGCCTAAACACCAGGTGCTGACCTACGAGGAAATGGAGCGGGTTGTGCGGGTGCTGGCCCGGTTAGGGGTGCAGAAAGTGCGTATCACGGGCGGAGAACCGTTCGTTCGGGCGGGCCTGATGGATTTCCTGCATCGGCTGGCCGAAATCGACGGACTAAACGATATCTCGCTGACAACCAATGGCGTTCTGACATTTCCGCATGTAGCTGAACTGGCCGCATTGGGCGTCAAATCCGTAAACCTGAGCCTGGATACCCTCGACCGCGAACGCTTCCGACAGATCACCCGGCGCGACGAGTTGCCCGCCGTCCTGAAAACCCTCGACGCACTGCTGTCGGCAGGCATTCGGACAAAAATCAATGCGGTTGTGATGGACGGGCAAAACATACAGGACCTGATTCCGCTGGCCAACCTGACTCGCACGTTGCCCGTTGACGTCAGATTTATTGAAGAAATGCCGTTCAATGGAGAAGGAAGCCATTATCCGGTGCTGCACTGGACTCACAAACGAATTGTGGACGAAATCCAGGCGCATTTTCCCGATCTGCAAAAACTACCCGATCCGCCGTTTTCAACCTCGGCAACGTATCAGATGCCGGGCCATTCGGGGACGATTGGGATTATTGCTGCTTTTAGCCGTACGTTCTGCGGCACCTGCAACCGTATTCGGCTCACGGCCCAGGGCACACTCAAAACCTGCCTGTACGACGATGGCGTTCTCGATGTTCGGGCGTTGCTCCGCCGTGGCGACGGACCGTTCGGCGCATCCGATGAAGAATTAACAGCCGCTTTTTTGCAGGCTTTCGCCCATCGCCCGGCCAACGGATTCGACGCCGAACAGAACCGTAGTACACGGTCCGGCGCTCCGGTGAGTGAATCGATGGCAACGATTGGCGGCTAAGGCAAAAACCTACCGCATCATGGCGGGAACGCCTTCCAGATACTTATTGGTGAATAGCGTATCGACGTCCATGCGTTGGATTAACTCGCCGTCGGGACTGGTGAGGAGATGATTACGGATCATCCAGTTCACGAACGATACCCAAACGTTGCGGTGCATAAATCCCCAGTGCCCTTCGCCATCTAAATAATACCCAGATACCATTTGCTGGCTTTGCTCCACAAAATTTCGCTTGGCCAATGTCGGATGATTAGCTGTTTTCATGAGCAGGCGGGCCGCTTCGTCGGGGTTTTTCACCGCCAGCCGGTAGCCAGCGGCTGTTTCCTCCAGAAACCGGCGCAACGCGTCTCCGTTTTCTTCTATCCAGCCACTATGCCCTGTCAGAACGGGATTATAGCCATACGGAATTTCGTACTCATCGAACAAAAACTGATTCAGGTCGATGCCCTCAATATCTGCCTGAACACCCTCCCACGTTAACCAGCACCAG
>JANPJE010000373.1:0-9811 GCA_031425355.1 Spirosoma sp.
GGTGGGCACATCGGCACCCGAAAGCAACGTTCTGTTCACCCTCGACGGACTGCCGCTACGTCCTTATTTCGACGCGATTGTTGACGCCAGCATGATTCAGCGGGGGAAACCCGACCCCGAAATCTACCTCACAGCCGCCAAACGATTGAGCGTAAGTCCTGCCCAATGCGTTGTCTTCGAGGATGCGCTTGCGGGTATCGAAGCGGGATTGCGGGCGGGCATGAAAGTCGTAGCCGTCTCCACAACACATTCTCGCGATGAATTAGAAAGCATTGGCGCATCCCTGATTATCGACGACTTCACCGGGCTAACCGTCGATGCTGTTCGGGCGTTGATTCAAGCGGCCTAAGCACGAAGTTTTTAGTGTATCGCCGTACCTTTGCGGTTCTAAAGTACTAATCCGTACAGTCTACATGTCTTTCATTCCCGCCCGCGATGGCTTTTTCTTTCCTGCCGAATGGCATCCACACGTAGCGACCTGGCTTAGCTGGCCCCATACCGAAGCGTCGTGGACGCGCGAACGCCAGGAGTTGATGTTTCCGGCTTACATCGAGTTCATCAAAGCCATTGCCGAAAGCGAGCACGTCTGCATCAATGCGCATAATGAAACGGTCATCCAGGCGGCCAAACTACGCCTGATGCTGGCCGGGACCGACATGAGCCGCATCACGCTCCTGCCCCACCCCACCAACGATTCGTGGTGCCGCGATCATGGACCGGCATTTCTGATTAATCCCGACAAAAAAGAACGGATGATTGTCAATTGGGGATACAATGCCTGGGGCAATAAATACCCGCCATACGACCGCGACGACCTGATTCCGATTCAAATTGCGCATTATCGGGGTCTTGACTACGTTACACCGGGTATTGTGATGGAGGGCGGCTCAGTGGAGTTTAACGGGGTCGGAACGGTGCTGACAAGCCGGGCCTGTCTGCTCAACCAGAACCGAAATTCGCACCTGACACAAGACAAAATCGAGCAGTATTTGTGCGATTATTACGGGGTTCAGCAAGTGCTTTGGGTTGAAGAAGGAATTGTTGGCGATGATACCGACGGCCACATCGACGATACGGTTCGGTTTGTGAACGAAGATACCGTCATTGCCGCCTATGAACCGAACCCCAACGACGCCAATTACCCGTTTTTACAGGAGATCCATCACGAGTTAAAAGCGATGCGGCTGCTCAACGGCAAGCAGCTTAACATTGTCGAGCTACCGATGCCCGACCCGGTTATCAGCGACGGATTACGGCTACCGGCTTCGTACGCCAACTTTTTGATTACCAATGGTTCCGTCATTGTTCCTACGTTCCGATGCGTCAACGATCAGCCCGCTTTGGACATCATCGGTACGTGTTTCCCCGACCGTAAAATCGTCGGTATCGACTCAACGGATATTGTCTGGGGTCTGGGCAGTTTCCATTGTTTGAGTCAGCAGGAACCGGCCATTTAACTATTTTTTTATGGAAATAAATGCCTTGCC
Source organism: Spirosoma sp. (assembly GCA_031425355.1). Classification (GTDB taxonomy): domain Bacteria; phylum Bacteroidota; class Bacteroidia; order Cytophagales; family Spirosomataceae; genus Spirosoma. The sequence continues at coordinate 1,488 of JANPJE010000373.1, forward strand.
TGACCGGTTACAGCAACTGCTGCGAAAGACAAGCTGGCATCCCGATACGCTGGGCATGTCGTCGTCGCGAACGTTTCGCATCGAGGGACCTGAAAATTTTTACCTGAAAATAAACCCGGTTGACCCGTGGGGAGGCTTGAAAATTGAAGCCGACGCGTTAGCCTGGTTGGGTATGCGTTTACCTGCCCCGGAAGTCGTTTTCTATGAACGGGTGAACGGGACCGATTACCTGCTGATTCGGGCGTTGCCGGGCCTGCCCGCTTCTGACGATTACTGGAAAACCAATCCCCGTCGGTTAGCTGAAATCCTCGCTGAAAGCATGCTGGCCTTGCACAGTCTTGACCCTGCCGACTGCCCGTTCGACCAACGGATTGCTACGAAACTTCGGGAAGTAACCCACTACGTCCGGCTTGGTCTGGTCGATGCAGATGATTTCGATTCGGAAAACGAAGGGAGAACACCGGAAGACATTTTGAATCATGTTCATGCAGAGCGGCCTCTTCAGGAAGATTTAGTTGTAACGCATGGCGATTTTTGTTTGCCAAACCTGATTATTGACAATTGGAAACTGAGCGGGTTTATTGATGTCGGTTCGTTGGGCGTTGGCGACCGGTATCAGGATTTAGCGCTTTGCGCCGGGAATTTGGCCGATGAGCTGGACACGGATCAGTATTCTGAACGCTTCTATTCCGCTTACGGACTGACCGCCGTCGATGCCGAAAAAATTCGCTACTTCCGTTTGCTGAATGAGTTAAAATAAACAGGTTGACCGGCGATACCGCGATCAGGCCATTATATGTAAGACAAAATCACTGCCTGAATTGGCGAAATCATGCGAATCTTTTCAATCCTGATAATTTTGGCGTTCGGCGTTCCGATGCTGACTGGTTGCGTCCGCCAGCCCGTGCTCACTGCCGAATTAGTGCCCCGCTCACTGAAAGCGGTCAATCTGGAAGAAACCGTTAGTCGGCGCGACGAGCTGATGATGGCGTACTCGCTCACCAGCTACGACGCCCAAAACAAACCCGTGGCCGTTGTGAATGGCGGCTGGGGCGTTGAAACGGTTCAAAAAGATCAGCAGCTTGATTTGCAAACAAAGGGCACACAGCAAGCTCTGCCGATCAACCTGGAACTGCCCCGCAATGGACGAATTGTAGCCTCGCTGGTGCTCATCGAAATAGATGATTACAACCGGGCGAAACAGACTGTGGCGAAGATTCAGAAAATACACAATCTGGTGGTGGTTCCGGCGGGTTTGCTGCTGACAGCTACTGAAGTGCTCACTCCCCTGAAATACGTATCGGCGGGTTTGGTGGCGTCGGGAATTGGGTTGCAGTTACTGGATAAACTCGACGACGATGATTTGCTGGGACAAAGCAGTGTTGAGCTTCGGGAAGCCGATTTGCGGCAGAAAAAGCAGCGATTTGTTCAGGTGCCCGCCGTTTTTACCGGACAGAATTTGACCGGTGCATTCGAGTATCGGCTTGAGTATGACCTTGTTCTCAAGTCGGTGAAAATCCGGCCTGCCCGCCAATAAGCCCGCCCGCGTAACGTTGCTTATAGAGACCGAATGTTTTTGCCGCCGTCTCTGTTTTACCAATACGTTTAAAATCACCTTTTACAGACGCTATGCGCCATTTCACAGGCAGTTTATTGCTGGCTTTTATTGTAACAGCCTGTAAAACAGCCGCTCCCGTTGTTCAGCAAACACCACCGAAGCCGGTTATTTTAACGCTGGGCAACAAAGTCTTTACGACCGATGACTTCTTTCAGTCGTTCACGAAAAATCAGCTTTCGTCCGATTCTGCCCAGCGTACCGACGTAAAAAACTACTTCGATCTGTATACCAGTCTGAAGTTAAAAGTACTGGCAGCCGAGGCCGAAGGTCGCGACACGACGGAGGCCTTTCGCGAAGAGATGAGTACGTACCGGAAGCAACTGGCCCAGTCGTATTTGACCGATAAAGTGCTGGTGGAGTCGCTGGCAGCCGAAGCGTATCAGCGGATGCAGGAAGAGGTCAACGTAGCGCATATCCTGATACCCATTTCGGAAGATTCCTCTCCTACCGACACACTAACCGCCTACCAGTCAATAAGTTCGTTACGAAGTCAGGCGGTAGCCGGGACCGATTTTGCTGCATTGGCCCGTGAGCATTCGCAGGACGTAACAACGGCTCAACAGGGTGGAAACCTCGGCTATATCTCCGCGTTCAGCGTGGTTTACCCCCTCGAAACAGCCGCCTACACAACCTCAACCGGGAGCATTTCGCCCCCCGTCCGAACGCGGTTTGGCTATCATCTGATCAAAGTAAACGGACGTCGGGCGGGCCGGGGCCGGGTGCGGGTCGCTCATATTCTGGTGCGGTTAAGCCCCACTGCCGACGAATCCGGTCAGAAAATTGCGCAGGAACGTATCGACGCAGCTTATGCCCGTTTACAAAAAGGCGAATCTTTTGAGGTGATTTGCCGCGAACTGTCGGACGATGCAACTTCGAAAAACAATGGCGGTGCTCTGCCCATGTTTGAGCCGGGCAGATGGGTGCCTGCCTTTGAAGATGCGGCTTATAATCTGACTAAACCCGGCGATTATTCAAAACCGGTACGTACCAATTACGGCTGGCATATTATTAAACTCATCGAGCGAAAAGAACTGGAATCGTTCACGACACTGGGGCCTTTGCTCCGGCAACGCGTCACGACGGACAGTCGCGCGGATGTTGTCCGACAGGCTACGGTGCAGCGTTTGCAAAAGGAGTATGTCGTGCAGGAAAATAAAGCCATTCTTGACAACGCACTGGCCAAAGCCGACGGTACGTTGCTGTCTGGTCAGTGGCGATATACTGAACCACTTGATGCTACGTTGCAAAACAAACCCATTGTAATCATTGACAATCAGCCACATACAGCGAATCAATTTTTCGCGTATGTGCGGCAGCGGCAGCAACCACAGCGCAATCCGGCGGTAGTAGCCATTGCAACTGACACACCCGCCATGGCCGTTTCAGGCTCCCCAGCGGTGGCCATGCGTCGGTTGTTCGACCGGTTCGTGGGCGATCAGTTGATGGCTGCTGAAGAAGCAAACTTAGATAAAAAATCGCCTGAATTCCGGGCGTTGCTCAACGAAATTCGGGATGGTGTGCTGCTCTCGCAGGTCATGGAGCAGAACGTATGGGAACGGTCAATGGTCGATTCGACGGGTCAGCAGCAGTATTTTGAGCAGCACAAGGCTAACTACCGATTGCCCGAACGCGCCGTTGCAACCATCGTTGTCGCTCAGAATGACAGCTTGCTGAAACAGGCGACGGGTATGCTCAATGGCCGACCACCGTACCAGCTCCGACGGTCGGCGGCCCCGCTGGCGTTCGATAAAAATCAGACTACGCTCACGGCCAACCTGCGTGAAACCCTGTACGAGGTGCTGGTTGTAATGAGCACGAATCCGGGCTACGTAGTTGAAGTAGGCGGTTCGCATGACCCGACCGAACGCGACTCAGTATCAGCCGGGCGCATCCGAACGGTGGTCAGTTATTTGCAGAAAAATGGCATTCTGCTCAGCCGGATTATGGAAAAAGACTTTCAGGGCGCGCGACCGGGAGCCGCTAAAAACGCCCAGCGCAACGTATCGTTTCAGTATTTCAGCACGGCCAAAGACGACATTGCCAAAGTGATTAACAGCAAACACTCACCGGGCAATCTGGCCGAACCAGCCGTAACCGTTACCACAGGTTTATTTGCCCAAAGCGAAAACCCGTATCTCGACAGGATCGGGCAGTGGAAAGTGGGCACAACGAACCTGCGTTTGAACAACAAATCCGTTTCTGTTCAAATCGACCGTATTGAACCGGCTCGCGCCAAAACGTTTGCCGAAGCGCGGGGAACCGTCATCAATGAATACCAGGCAGTACTCGAAAAACAATGGCTGGCTCAACTCCGGCAGGCGTATCCGGTTAAAGTCAACGAAGATGAAATCCGGAAACTGGCAAAGTAAGTATTAAGTGGGTAAGTCAGTAAGTGCTGACGCGAGAGCAACTCATGAATGAGCACTTACTGACTTACCCCTTACAACTCCAGATTAGACTTAAAATTCCTTAAAAAGCAGACCGCTTGCGGTTCTATGTGTATCTTTAAATCATGAAAAAAGTCATCAGCAGTGCGCTCCTTGTTTTGGTTGGCTGGTTCCTGACCGCTCCTTCCTTCGGGCAAGGCCAGGGCGTGAGCATTAACAAAATCATCTCAAAGGTCGATAACTACTACGTCCTTCGGTCCGATCTGGAAGAAGCATACCAGTCGTACGTTGGGCAGAACCAGACGCCCCCGCAAAAATGCCAGTTACTCGAAAGCCTCGTTATCAATAAAATGATGCTGGCCAAAGCCGATATTGACTCGGTAGTGGTGGAAGAAAAGCTTGTAGACAGCGAACTCGATTCGAGAATGCAATATATGGCCCAGCAATTCGGCTCCGACAAAAACATCGTGGAAGCCTACGGCAAGAGCCTTGAAATGCTCAAGAGTGAATTGCGGCAGCAGGTGAAAGATCAGAAAGTTGTGCAGAAAATGCAGCAGAAGATCACCACCGATGTTAAAGTTACGCCCCGCGATGTACGTAAGTTTTACGAGGCTATCCCACGCGATAGTCTGCCGTATATGCCTGCCGAAGTGGAAGTAGGCCAGATTGTTCGTTTTGCCAAACCAACCAAAGAACAAAAGGATGCCCTTCGCCAGAAGCTGCTCGACTTTAAAACGCGTGTTGAAAAAGGCGACGATTTTGCCAAATTAGCGAAAGAAAATTCCGAAGATGTTGGCTCCGCACAGAACGGGGGCGATCTGGGTTTCGCCAAGCGCGGCATGATGGTGGCTCCGTTTGAAGGTGCAGCGTTGAAACTAAAACCGAATCAGATTTCCGATGTTGTTGAATCGGATTTTGGCCTTCACCTGATTCAGTTGATCGAAACGCGCGGGGCCGAATACCACGCCCGGCACATTCTGCTACGACCCGATTACAACCGCTTGGATATGACCGGCCCAACGCGTTATTTGGACAGTCTGCGCAACCTGATTCAGATTGACACGTTGAAATTCGATAAAGCAGCGAAGGAATATTCGGAAGATAAAAATACGGCTGATGCCGGTGGTCTGCTACGCGATGCACAGTCGGGAAGCAGCCGGTTGGCGATGGATGGAACGATGGAATACGCCATGTTCCAGATGCTCGACACCATGAAAGTAGGCAGCATTTCGCCCCCCCTGCCCTACCGTACTGAAGACGGCAAAAGCGCGGTTCGGTTGCTGTATTATAAGAGTAAAGTAGATCCGCATACGGCTGATTTCTCGAAAGATTTTGAGAAGCTACAGACGATTGTGCTAACCAATAAAAAGAATCGGGCCATTGACGACTGGTTCAAAAAATCGGTTGCCGATGTGTACATTACCGTTGACCCCGAATTCCAGAGTTGTCGAATCTTCGGCACCACCCAAAATAGTGCCGCCACCCTCGGTACTGGAAATTAGTTTTGACTGAGTAAATGATTGAGGCAAAAGCATTTTATCATTTACTCAGTCTATTATTCATAATTAATTTTTTTCCTGTGCCCTACTCATCTGATGTTGCGGCTGCTGAAGCCCTTACGACCTCTTATCAAAAATTAAAAACCGAAATATCGAAGGTTGTTATTGGTCAGGACGACACCGTCCGGCTGCTGCTAACGGCCATCTTCTGTCAGGGTCACTGCCTGCTGGTGGGCGTACCGGGATTAGCGAAGACCCTGCTGATTCAAACCATTGCGGGCGCGCTTGACCTCGATTTTAACCGGATTCAGTTCACGCCCGACCTGATGCCCTCCGACATTCTGGGTTCGGAAACCCTCGATCAGGAGCGCAACTTCAAGTTTATCAAAGGCCCCGTTTTTGCCAATATTATTCTGGCGGATGAGATCAACCGGACGCCCCCAAAAACGCAGTCGGCTCTGCTCGAAGCGATGCAGGAATATTCCGTTACCATTGCCGGGCAGAAGTACAGCTTAGGCCGCCCGTTTTTTGTGCTGGCTACGCAGAATCCGATTGAGCAGGAAGGTACGTATCCGCTACCTGAAGCGCAGTTGGACCGGTTTATGTTCAATATTTACTTGGATTACCCGTCGTATCAATCGGAGATCGACATTGTTAAAAGCACGACATCCGACAAAAAATACGACGTACAGCGCGTTATTACGGGCGAGGAAATCCGGGAGTTTCAGCAGTTGGTACGCCGGGTTCCGGTTGTCGATAACGTAGTGGAATACGCGGTTAAGCTCGTTCACAAAACCCGGCCCAACACCGAGATGGCCGCTGCCGATGCCAATCAGTATTTGGAGTGGGGAGCGGGACCACGGGCCTCGCAGGCTCTGATTCTGGCCGCTAAATGCAACGCCCTGCTGACCGGGAAATATTCGCCGGATATTGAAGATGTCAAGGCTGTAGCCATGCCTATTCTACGCCACCGCGTTGTCCGGAACTTCAAAGCCGAAGCCGAAAATATTTCCGTCGAGCAGTTAATCAAGCGGATGATGTAGAAAAAAGGGAGTGAAGGAGGAGGGGGAAGAAAGGAAAAAGGGGAATTGTACCTATCCCTCACGTCCTTTTCTTCCCCCTCCTCCCTTTACTCCTCTCCTAACTTTCTTCCCCTTTTCTCCGATTCGTTTTGCCGAGGTAATCATCGTCGCCCATGCCCGTCGAGTCATCGTCGACGCCCGACGCATCAACGTCTTCGGTTTTTACGCTTATCAGAAAATCATCTTTTCCGTTTGGCTGGTCGACGCCGGGGTCAGGTTGTTCACGGTTTTCCATAACGCAGAATTGGTTTGTTTCTGACACAACCGGTCCAACGCCGAATGGTTACAGAAAATTAGCCGTTCACCCGCCAAAGTGATTCATCGGTTAGCCGCACACCTACGCGCTGCCCCACCCGTACACCGTCCTGAGTCGTTAGCAACCGGAGCGATACGTAGCGTGATACCTCCACCTCAATTTCGTAGTGACTCCCCTTAAAATACACCGCCCGAACAAGAGCCGGAACGCCGTCATTTTGGAGTTGAATCTGCTCCGGTCGAACACAAATCAATTCGTCCGGATTGCCGGTTTCGGGCAAGTTCAGTGCAGGCAAATGCTTTGCTTTAAACAGGGTAACGGGGCCGGTCATGCGGGCGGCATAAGCTGAAACGGGTCGTCGGTACACATCGATGGGCGGGCCGGATTGGATTAGTTTTCCGTCGCGCAGAATCCCCAGCGTGTCGGCAAGGGAGAGCGCGTCGGTAGCGTCGTGTGTGACAAACAGGCACGATGTTGCGCCCAGTTCGGGCTGGCTTTGCCGCACCATATCGAACAGCAAATCCCTGACAATAAGTCGGTTCGGCAAGTCAAGATGACTGAATGGCTCGTCTAAAAGCAGTACGTCCGTTCGCCCGTCCGACGGCTTTTCGGCGATAGCGCGGGCAATGGCGGTTCGCTGTTTTTCACCCCCCGACACGTGGCGCGGTATCCGGTCCTGCACATCCGTCAGGCGGCAAAGTTTCAGCAGTTCATTCACCCGGAAATGGCGGTAATTTTTCTCGAAAAACCGAAGGCTGTACGCGATATTTTCCCGAATCGATACGTTCGGCATCAACTGGTACTCCTGATGCACCAGCCGGATATGGGCATGACCCGCCACCAGCACTTCGCGCGGTCCTTCTACACGTTCGTCATCCAGCCGAACCTCACCCGTGTCGGCATCCGCCAGTCCCGCCAGCAGATTCAGCAGCGTACTTTTGCCCGACCCGCTGGCCCCCACAAGACCCATAATCCGCCCCGGTTCGAGCGTGAGTGATACGTTCCGAACAGCTTTTATATCGTCGGCAAAGGCTTTGGAAAGTTTGGTGGCTATGAGCATTTATGTGGGATTCACCGGGCTAAAGCCCGGTGCAAGTGATTGACTTAACATGGGTAGGTCTCACTGAAGCGGCAGCGGCCGTCCGTCCGGTGCAAATGATAACTCCAATGACTTGCACAGGGATTTATCTCGGTGTACATGAACAGACACATTAAAAAATGAAATTCGTACTCAAGAACGTTGATTTGTGCTGACTAACAATGTCATTCAAAATCTCTTTGTTCGTAGCCGTATCTTTCGTAGCAACTGCCGACCGGATCGAGAACGACCGCAGCGCGTCTTCAACTGATAACGTACCTTCGGCGGAGTCTTTACGACCCGTGAACGGGAACGTATCGGGGCCACGCTGGCACTGCGCGTTGATATTTACCCGGCTAACCAAGTTCACCAATGGGTCAATCAGGCGGGCAATTTCGGCGGTA